>NZ_JASJXO010000028.1:0-43929 GCF_035018625.1 Subtercola sp. RTI3
GGCGGGGGCTGGGGCTGCTGCTGGTGCAGGCCGTCGCGCGGCCGGCGCGGGCGGTGGCGCCGGTTCTGCTGCACGTGGTGGCGGTGCGCCGCTCGCGGCGACGGTGGCTCGGCGCTCCAAGGCCGAGCGCCAGGCCGTGCAACTCATCTTTCAGAATGCCGACACCTCGTTGAACCCGCGCAAGAGTGTCGAAGCGGCCATCCAGCGCCCCATCGACCTGTTCAAGGTGCGCGGCGCGAGTGTGGCGGGTGCCCTCAGCGACGTCGAGTTGCCCGGGTCGTACTCCGAGCGTCTGCCCGGGCAGCTGTCGGGCGGTGAGCGCCAGCGGGTCGGCATTGCGCGGGCGATCTCGGCCCAGCCGCAGCTCGTGCTCGCCGACGAGATCGTCTCGGCGCTCGACGTCTCGGTGCAGTCGTCGATTCTGCGACTCGTCGACACGCTCGCAACGTCGAAGCAGATCGGGTTCCTCTTCATCACCCACGACCTGGCGGTGGTGCGGGCGATCGCCGACCGCGTGATCGTGCTGTACCTCGGGCGCATCGTCGAAGAGGGCACGGTCGAGCAGATCTTCGCGAACGTCTCGCACCCGTACACACGGCTGCTGCTCGACGCGGTGATCGAGCTCGGTGACGAGCACTCCGACACGCTCGAGAAGGTCGCAGACGAGGTGCCGCTGGCGCCGCCCGAGCACGGCTGCCCGTTCGCGAGCCGCTGCCCGATCGTTCGTGACGTGTGCCTCACGGTGACGCCACCCGATCTCGCGGTGTCAGAGACCCATCACATCACGTGCCACGCCACACTGCCCGAACTCATCCACGAGCCGGCGTTCGTCGCGGCCTGAAGCCTGTCGCTCGCGGCGGCCGCAGCGCCGCACCCCCGGTCGCATGCGCATCCGGTACCCGCGCCTGACCGGCGCAGTCATCACCCTCCGCCACACCGCACCACCCCCGCCCCACCCTGAAAGGCCAGCTCCACCATGAAGATCCGCACCGAATTCGACCGCACCGTGACCGTGCTCACCGACGTCTCGATTCCGATGCGCGACGGCACGCTGCTTGCCGCCACAATCTGGCTGCCAGACGATGCCGAGGCGAGCCCGGTGCCAGCGCTGCTCGAATACCTGCCCTACCGCCGCAGCGACTGGACAGGCCCGCGCGATGCCCAGCGCCACCCCTGGTACGCTGGCAACGGCTACGCGTCGGTGCGCGTCGACATGCGCGGCTCCGGTGACTCGCAGGGCCTCATGCTCGACGAGTACCACGAGCAGGAACAGGCCGACGGTCTCGAGGTCATCGCGTGGCTGGCAGCGCAGCCGTGGTGCACCGGCAAGGTGGGCATGTTCGGCATCTCGTGGGGCGGTTTCAACTCGTTGCAGCTCGCGGCCGAACGCCCGCCAGCCCTCGCGGCCATCGTCACGGTGTGCTCAACCGATGACCGTTACGCCGACGACGTTCACTACTACGGCGGCGCGATGCTCGGCATCGACATGAGCGCGTGGGCCGGCACCATGCTCGCCTTCCAGAGCCGCCCGCCAGACCCCGCGCACGTCGGTGACGCCTGGCGTTCGATGTGGGCGGCGAGACTGGATGCCCTGCGGCCGTTCTCCGAGATCTGGCTCGCGCACCAGGAGCGCGACGACTATTGGCGCCACGGTTCGGTGAACGAAGACTATTCCGCCATCGAGGCCGCGGTTCTCGCGGTGGGCGGCTGGGCCGACCCGTACCGCAACGCCGTTCTGCGTCTCGTCGACAAGCTCGACGCGCCGGTGAAGGGTATTGTCGGCCCGTGGTCGCACCAGTACCCCGACATCCAGCGCACCCCGGGCCCGACCATCGGCTTCCTGCAGGAGACCCTCCGCTGGTGGGATCACTGGCTGAAGGGCATCGACACCGGTGTCATGGACGAGCCGGCGCTCCGTCTCTACCACCAGGAGTCTGTTCGCCCCGCCACGCACTACCCGGTGCGCGAGGGCAGCTGGGTCGGTCTGTCGTCGTGGCCCTCGGCCGACATCTCGTCGAAGACCTTCTCGCTGGCTAGCGACCTTCGAAGCCTCGCCACCGACGCCTCGAACGTCGCCCTCATCGACACCCCGCAGCACCACGGCGTCGACGCCGCCCGCTGGTTTCCGTTCGGAAACCTCTCTGACCTGCCACCCGACCAGCGCGCCGAAGACGGCCGCTCGGTCGTGTTCGAGACCCCGGTACTCACCTCAGACATCAACCTGCTGGGGTTCGCGCGTCTCACCCTGCGGGTCAGCAGCACGGCCGCCAGGGCGACCGTCATCGCGCGCCTCTGCGACGTGGCGCCTGACGGCTCGTCGACCCTCATCACGCGCGGCGCCATCAACCTTCTGCACCGCAACGGTATGGATGCCGTCGACGAACTGATTCCGGGCGAGTTCGTCGACGCGGCCATCGAGTTCACGGCCATCTCGTGGCACGTGCCGGCGGGCCACAAACTGCGGCTGGCCCTCGCCACCACGTACTGGCCGTGGATCTGGCCGCACGGCGAACGAGGCTCCGTCTCGATCGACGCGGCCGCGAGCATCCTGACCCTCGACGACCTCGACCCGGCCGTGATCGGTTCGAGTCGCGTGAGCTTCGAAGAGGCCGAGCAGTCGTCGCCGATGGGTGTGACGGCTGGGCCGCCGCCCGTCGTTCGGCCCGAGCGCGAGGTGCGCTACGAGCCGCAGACCGAGAGTTACACGGTGACGGTCGACCCGAACTACGGCGGCAACCGCATTTTTCCCGACGGGCTGCACTTCAGCGAAGACGCGCTCGAGACCTACTTCATCGAGCAGAACGACCCGCTCACAGCCCGCGCGGAGTCGGAGTGGCGAATCTCGCTCGAGCGGGGCGAGTGGAAGACGAGCATCCACACCCACTCGGTGATCACGGCGACACGACACGCGTTCGAACTCGCGAGCACCGTGACGACTTTCGAAGGCGACGAACTATTCTTCGAGAGAACGTATCGCACGTCGATTCCGCGAACCTCAGCCTGACGAGACAGCGAAAGTAACGAAAGCCACATGGAGACCCAGGTCGAGCAGAAGGCGAACCGTCCGCGAGCGAAGACGGCGACAGAGCGGCAGCGGCACCCCACAGAGATTCGCCGCCAGCTGGTGATCAATGCGGCGCGCGACCTCATCGCCGACAAGGGGCTGTTCAACGTTCTCATTCGTGACATCTCTGGGGCGAGCGGGGTGTCTCCGGGCACGATCACGTACCACTTCAAAGGCCTCGACGAGGTTCTGATGGAGGTCGTCAAGAGCGAGACCACCGACTTCTACGAGCCCCTGCAGCGAAGCGCCCGTGAGGCACCCGACCCGGTGTCGGCGCTCACGCTGCTGCTCGGCGGGCTCTTTCGAACCGACACCGACACCCGTCGGCACTGGCTGATCTGGTTCGACTTCTGGTCGGCTGCGGCGCGCGACGACGAGTACGGCCGGTGGATGAACGACCACTACGCCGGCTGGCGGCACGCGCTGCAGGAGATCGTCGAGAACGGCGTGGCGTCAGAGGCGTTCGTCTGCGACGACCCGCAGGCCTTCGCGTCAGAGACGGCCGCCATCGTCGACGGGCTGGCCGTGCAGTGCTACTGCCGCGAGTCGGGCCTGACGGTCGAGACGGCGCGCGAGGTGCTGCTGAACTTCGTGCGCGGGCGGCTCGGGCTCGCCGGCTGAGCGACGAAGGCTCGCGCGCGGCGCGTCGCGTCGTGCCGGGGCCGCAGAGCGGCGGGTCAGCGGGGGGTGACGGGCAGTTTCAGGCCGGAGAGTCCGCGGGGGCGGGCGGCGAGCTGGGCCGCGACGCGGAGGATCGCCACGCTGGCCGGGTCGAGCGGGTCGGTGAGCACGATGGGCGCGCCCACGTCGCCGCCGGCGCGAAGGGCCACGCTGAGGGGAATCGAGGCGAGCAGGGGCACGGGGGCATCCTGACCCGCCGACAGCCGCCGAACAACCTCTGCCCCTCCTCCCGACCCGAACAGCTCGAGCACACTGCCGTCGGGCTGGGAAAGGCCCGCCATGTTCTCGATCACGCCGACGATCTTCTGGCCGGTCTGGCGCGCGACGACGCCCGAGCGCTCGGCCACGTCGGCGGCGGCGGGCTGGGGAGTCGTGACCACGAGCACCTCGGCGTGCGGCAACAGCTGCCCCACCGAGATGGCCACGTCGCCTGTGCCGGGCGGCAGATCGAGCAGCAGAACGTCGAGATCGCCGAAGTAGACGTCGGTGAGAAACTGCTGAATCGTTCGGTGCAGCATCGGCCCGCGCCACGCCACGGCGGCATTGTCATCGACGAACATGCCGATGGAGATGATCTTCACTCCGTAGCCAACGGGCGGCAGAATCATGTCGTCGACG
Organism: Subtercola sp. RTI3; assembly: GCF_035018625.1. NCBI lineage: Bacteria > Bacillati > Actinomycetota > Actinomycetes > Micrococcales > Microbacteriaceae > Subtercola > Subtercola sp. RTI3. Next base: position 4,364 of record NZ_JASJXO010000028.1, read on the forward strand.
CGGGTGGGCTTCTGCGTCTGACCGTTCACGACGAGGCCGAGGATGCCCGGAATCGAGAACCCGTACACGTCGGCGTCGACGATGCCGACGCTCAGCCCCTCTGCCGCCAGCGCCACGGCGAGGTTGGCGGTGAGCGTCGACTTGCCCACCCCACCTTTTCCGCTGGTCACGGCGTAGATGCGGGTGAGGGACTCTGGCCCGAACTGCATGGTTCGGGCACCTCCCGGGCCGCGCAGTTTCTCGGTGAGGGCGGCGCGTTCCTCGCGGGTCATGATGGTGACGTGGATGCTCGCGGCCGTCACCCCCGCGGTGCCGAGTGTTGCGGCACGAACGTCGCGTTCGATGGTGTCGGCGGCCGGGCATCCGACAATCGTCAGTTTGATGCCCACTGACGCCTCGCCGACCTCGTTCACCGTGATGTCGCCCACCATGTCGAGCTCGGTGATGGGCTTGCGAATCTCCGGGTCGAGCACGCGGGAGAGGGCCAGCCGAACGGCCGAGGCCGCCGCGACCTCAGGCACCGGGTTGTCTTGCCTCGACACGGTTCGCAGCCGTACTCTCGCCGGCGCGGTTCTGCTCTGCACGGTTCTGCTCGATGCTGCTCTGCGCGACGCTCAACTCTTCGAGCAGTGCCCTGAGCTCGCCTCGGATGAAGTCTTTGCTGGCCATGTCTTGCATGGCCAACCGCAGTGCAACCACTTCACGCGCCAAGTATTCGGTGTCGGCGAGGTTTCGTTCGGCACGTTGGCGGTCTTGCTCGATCTGCACACGGTCTCGGTCGTCTTGCCGGTTCTGCGCGAGCAGAATCAGGGGAGCGGCGTACGAGGCCTGCAGCGACAGAATGAGCGTGAGCGCGGTGAAGCCGATGGCAGCCGAGTCGAAACGCAGGTTCTCGGGGCCGTAGGTGTTGAACCCGATCCAGAGCACAACGAACGCACTCAGAATGATGAGAAACCACGGGGTGCCCATGCCGCGGGCGATCGACTCTGTTGCACGACCGAAACGGTCGCGGTTGGTCCGGTTCTGGCGGTTGCGCGGGGTCAGAACGTTGGTGCGCAGGCCTTTGGGGCCGTCGAGACGGGTGCTGGATGACCGGGTGGGGGTACTACGAGCCATTGCCGAGTCTCCTTCCGCGTGAGGGTTTTTCGTGGGCGGCAGAAGCCGCATTCACAAGCGGAATCGTGCCGGTCTTGGTCTGCAGTGAGGGCACCGAACGGGCGCGCGTTCGGGTATCGCCCTCCTGACTTCGCCAGTCGTCGGGCAACAGGTAGTCGAGAACATCGTCAATAGTCACCACCCCGACAAGTCGGTGGTTCTCGTCTACGACGGGAACAGAAACAAGGTTGTAGCTGGCGAGAATACGCGAGACTTCAGCCGCGCTCGTCTCGGCCGTGACAGGCTCGAGGCCGTCGTCGATGAGCGACCCGAGCCGCTCGTGCGGCGGGTACCGCAGCATTCGCTGAAAGTGCACCATTCCGAGAAAGCGGCCGGTGGGCGGTTCGTACGGCGGGAGGGTGACGCAGATGGCGGCACCGAGAGCCGGTGCGAGTTCGTGACGGCGGATGAGGGCGAGGCCTTCGGCCACGGTTGCGTCGGCCGACACGATGATGGGTTCGGTGGTCATCAGGCCACCGGCCGTGTCGGGTGCATACGCGAGCAGCATGCGCACGTCGTCTGCTTCTTCGGGCTGCATGAGCTTCAGCAGCTCTTCGCCACGCGCTTCTGAGAGTTGGGCGATGAGGTCAGCCGCGTCGTCAGGCTGCATCTGGTCGAGAACGTCAGCCGCGCGGGTGTCGTCGAGCTGGTTCATGATCTCGACCTGGTCGCTCTCGGGCATCTCTTCGAGAACGTCGGCGAGGCGGGCATCCGGAAGCTCTTCAGCAACCTCGAGCATGCGCAGCTGAGGCAGATCGAGGAGCGTGTTCGCGAGGTCGGCGGGCTTCATGTCGCCGTACGTGGCAATGAGCTGCTCGGCCGACTGCGACTGGCCGGTCTGGCCTTTCTCGACCACCTCACCCCACGTGGCGAAGACGGTGGGGCCCTTGCCGAACGGGCTGGCGCTCGTCTTCGGGCGGCGAAGGAACAGTTGGGAGACGCTCCACTCACCCGCGCCGGCCTGCTCGATGGCGACGTCTTCGATGGTGGCGTCACCCGAACCGTCGCTGAACACCACGCGCCGACCGAGAATCTCGGCGATCACTCGAACCTCGCCACCGCGCTGCTGGAACCGCCGTACGTTCATCAGACCCGTGGTGATGATCTGGCCGCTGCCAATACTGGTGACACGACCGATGCCCACAAAGACGCGGCGCTTGCCGGGGATCTCGACGATGAGGCCGACGAGGCGCGGCGAATCGTTGGAGCGGTAGACAACCAGCACGTCGCGCACCTTGCCCAGGCGGTCGCCCGCGGGGTCGAAAACGGTGCACCCGGCCAGCCTGGCGACGAAAACTCTGGTGGCACTCACAGTTCTAACTTAGACCGTCTCACTGCATGCTCGAAGGCGCAGCGGGAGACGTGCGTGGAACAATGGGGGAGTGAGCAACCAGATGCCGTTCGGCGGCCCCCGCCCGAGAGCCACCCCTCGTATTCCCCGCGGCGAGATCGTGTCGACCTACGAGACGTACGAAGAGGCTCAAGCCGCGGTCGAAGCCTTGTCTCAGGCCGATTTTCCGGTGAGCCAACTGACCATCATCGGCAGCGATCTGAAGACCGTCGAGAGCATCACGGGCACAATCACCTATGGCAAGGCGGCCGTGTCGGGCGCCATCAGTGGCGCGTGGCTGGGCATCTTCTTCGGGCTGCTGCTCGTCATCTTCTCGCCGACGGCGACGTCGTTCGAGTTCGTGGGCGCGGCGCTGCTCATCGGTGCTGGGTTCGGAATGCTGTTTCGCATCGTGTCGCACGCCGTCACCAGGCGTCGACGTGACTTCACGTCGACGATGCAGGTCATTGCCACGAGTTATTCGATCATCGCCGACGGCGACGTGGCCAATCGGGCGCGCAACATTGTGGCGCCGGGCAGCTCGTGGGCGCAGCCAGCCGCTTCAGCAGCGCCTCAGCCTGGCACTGAAACAGCACCCACGCCGCCGCCGTTCAGCCCGCCCGCCGAGCACCCGAGCGACCCGCCGCGCGCCGTCTGACCGGGCTCACGGTAGCCGCTTCGTCGACGGGCGGCCCGACTGGGCTTCGGTGGGCCAACCCGGTTTCAGTGTGCCAACCAGGTTTCGGCGGCCCATCCACGCGTCTAGCGCGCCAACCACGCCTCGACCTCGTTGGCCGAGCGCGGGATGCCCGCCGACAGGTTCTCTGCGCCATCGGCCGTCACGAGAATGTCGTCTTCGATGCGCACACCGATACCTCGAAACGACTCCGGCACCGTGAGGTCGTCGGGCTGAAAGTACAGCCCCGGCTCGATCGTAAACAGGTTGCCGGGCTCCAACACACCGTCGAGGTACATCTCGCGGCGCGCCTTCGCGCAGTCGTGCACGTCGAGCCCCAGGTGGTGGCTCGTGCCGTGCACCATGTAGCGGCGGTGCTGCTGGTTCTCGGGCTGCATCGCCTCGTCGGCCGACACCGGCAGGAGCCCCCACTCGGCGGTCTTCCGCGCGATGACCGACATGGCCGTGGCGTGGATCTCACGAAACCGGATACCGGGGCGCACGATGGCGAAGGCGGCGTCGGCTGCTTCGCGAACGGCTTCGTAGATCATCCGTTGCTCCGGGCCGAAGGTGCCGCTCACCGGCAGGGTGCGGGTGATGTCGGCGGTGTAGTAGCTGTCGAGTTCGACGCCGGCGTCGACCAGAATGAGGTCGCCCGGTGTGACCGGGCCGTCATTGCGGGTCCAGTGCAGGATGCACGCGTGCGGCCCCGACGCCGCGATGGTGTCGTACCCCACGGCGTTGCCGTCGGCCCGGGCGCGCCCGTTGAAGACACCTTCGACGAGTCGTTCGCCGCGTTCGTGGCTGGTGATGCGGGGGAGGTCGGCGACGATGTCATCGAAGCCGCGGGCCGTGGCGGCGATGGCGAGACGCATCTGGGCGATCTCGTACTCGTCTTTCACGAGGCGCATCTCCGAGAGATCGCGTTCGAGCAGGTCTGAGTCGGCGTGCCGGTCGGCCACCGTGTCGAGCTCGATGCGTTCGGGCTCGCTCGGCGTGGGCGCGATGATGTCTTCGGGGTCTGGCTCGCCGGCCGGGGTGAGCGCTTCGGCCGCGTCGAGCTCGGCGATGGCCTTCAGCGCCGCTGCGCTGTGGCTGCGGCTCTCGTCGAGCAGCGCGGTGAGTTCGGGGTCGGCGTCGCGCACGATCAGCGTGTGCTCGTCGGCGGTGTCGACCATGTCGTCGAGGTCGGCGATCGCACGGGTCTCGAGCGCCAGGTCGCTGGACACCTGGGCGAGTGAGGGGCGCGGGCCGATCCAGAACTCGCCGATCTCGGGGTTCGCGTAGAACTCGTCGGAGTCGCGCCCGGCGCGCTCGCGAAAGTACAGGGTGGCCACGTGGGCCCCGCCCTCGACAGGCTCGAGCACCAGCACGGCGCCGGGCTCGGAGTCGGAACCCCAGCCGGTGAGGTAGCTGAACGAGGTGTGGGCGCGAAACGGGAAGTCGGTGTCGTTCGAGCGCTGCTTCAGGCGGCCAGCGGGAATGACGAGGCGCTTGCCCGGGTACTTCGCGCCGATGCGGGTGCGGCGGGCGGCGGCGAAGGCGGCCTCGTTGCGGGCCGGGGGCAGAGCATCCGTTCGCTCAGCCCAGTTGCTCGAAATGTAGTCTTTGAATGCGTCGGAGCCGGGCGTGGTAGAGCGGTTCGACGTGGCGCGGGGGGTCTTTTCGGTGGTGTCAGCCATGACTCCATTGTCGCGCGTTGCGCCATGAAAGTCTTGTCGAAGGGCGTGGGCCCCCGGGGTGAACCCTCGCTCGACGCGGTGAGCTTACGATGGGGTATGCCCGATGCCACGCCCGCTCTGCGCGCACCCATAGATCTGCACACGCACAGCAGCGCGTCGGATGGCACCGAGACGCCGTACGAGGTGGTGGTCGCGGCGAAGCGCGCCGGCCTTGCCGCGCTCGCGCTGACAGACCACGACTCGACGGCAGGCTGGGCCTCAGCCTCACAGGCGGCGCGCGACAGTGAACTCACCCTGATTCCCGGCATGGAGCTCAGCACGCGCCAGGGCCACGCGAGCGTGCACCTGCTGTCATACCTGTTCGACCCGCTGAACGCCGACCTGCTGGCCGAGACCACCACGATTCGGGATGCCCGGCTCAAGCGTGCCGAACAGATCGTCGCCCGCATCGGGGCCGACTACGACCTCACCTGGGCCGACGTGCTGGCCCACACCAGCGAGGGTGCCACCGTGGGTCGCCCGCACATCGCCGATGCGCTCGTCGCCAAGGGGCTCGCGGCAACACGCAGCCAGGCGTTCGAGGGCATTCTGCACTGGCGTGCCGGCTACTTTCAGCCGCACTACGCACCGACACCGCTTCGTGGAGTCGAGCTCGTAGTGGCGGCCGGGGGAGTGCCGGTGCTGGCGCACCCCGGAGCGGGTGGGCGCGACCGGGTGATTCCCGAGACCGCCCTGCGAGAGCTGGTCGATGCCGGGCTCTTCGGGCTCGAGATCGACCACCGACAGAACACGCCCGACGGCCGGGAACGGTTGCACGAGCTCGCGACCCTCTTCGGGCTGCAGATCACCGGTTCGAGCGACTACCACGGCGAGGGAAAGCCCAACCGGCTCGGCGAGAACACCACGCGGCCCGAGGTGCTGGCGGCGCTCATCGCCCGCGCCACCGGTTCGGCGCCGGTGTACGGCGCAATGGCTCCGACCGCGTAGCTCCGCGCTTACTGTTGCGCGCCCGCGAGAGGCGCGGATCAGAAGGCGGAGAGCAGCCCCTGCGCCACCGCGAAGATCGCCAGCCCCGCGAGCGACCCCACCACCGTGCCGTTGATGCGGATGAACTGAAGGTCGCGCCCCACCTGCAACTCGATCTTCTGGCTGGCCTCCTTGCCGTCCCAGCGTGAGACGGTTTCAGAGATGACGGCAGCGATGTCGTGGCGGTAGCTCGCGAGCAGGTGCGACGCCGCGTTCGCCACCCAGGTGTCGACGGTCGACGCGAGCCGGGCATCCGAAGCCAATCGGTTACCCACGTCGACGAGGGTCGACTCGATCGTCAGGCGCAGTGCGCTCTCGGGGTTCTCGAGGGAGGCTGTGAGAGCGTCTTTGATCGCCTGCCAGGCCAGCGCGGCGAGTTCGCGCAGCCGCGGGTCGTCGAGCACCTGCTCTTTGAGGGCTTCGACCCGTTTCATCATGGCGGGGTCGTGTTGCAGGTCGTCGGCGAGGCGCAACAGGTACTCGTCGAGGGCCTTCCGCAACGGATGCCCGGGGTTCGCCTGCACCGACTGCACGAACTTCAGCGCTTCGCGGTACACGCGGTCGTCGACGAGCCGGTCGACGAATGACGGCAGCCAGCTCGGCAGCCGCTTCGACACGAGTTCGGTGAACGATTCGGGGTTCGCCGCCAGCCACTGTTCGGCTTTGTCGACGAGCAGGTCTACCGCGATGTGCTGGTGCCCGGTGGCGAGCACGCTCGAGGCCAGCTCGCCGATCTGCGGCGACCAGTCGCGCCCCACGAGGTGGGTGCGAGCGAGGCCCTCGATCACGCTGCGAATCTCGTCGTCGCTCAGAAACGACAGCGCACCGGTGAGGCCACCGGCAATCTCGTTCGTGAGCCGATGCGCATTCGCGGGTTGGCTGAGCCAGCCGCTCACCACCCGTGACACACCGACCGACGCCAGCTTCTCCTGTACAACGGCGTCAGAGAGAAAGTTCTCCTCAACGAATTCGCCGAGGCTCTCGCCGATCTCGTTCTTGCGGGTGGGAATGATGGCGGTGTGCGGAATCTTCAGCCCCAACGGCCGCCGAAACAGCGCCGTGACGGCGAACCAGTCGGCGAGGGCACCGACCATCCCGCCTTCGCTCGCCGCGCGCACGTACTGAAGCCATGGGTAGCGGCCCTGCAGCGCGAACGACACAGCGAAGATGACCGCCATCAGCACCAGGAGGCCGGTGGCGAGCAACTTCATGCGGCGAAGGGCGCCGCGTTTCACCTCTTCAGCAGGGGTGAGGGGCGAAAGCGCCGACACCTCGGGCCGCGCTACTCGGCGTGGGGCGCGCGCGGTGCGCGGTTGCGAGACCGGCTGCGACGGCGCGGTGCGCTGTTGCCGTCGTGGTGCTCGTGGCCGCCGTGCTGTTCGGGGTGGTCGACCGAGGCGCCGGATGCCGCACCGGCGTCGCCCGAACCCGAGAAGCTCACCGCGGTGGTGTCGCCGCGCATGTTGCTCGACGTGGCATCGCTCGACGTGCTCTCGCCCCCCGCCGCGCTGCCCGTACCGCCGGCCGTGCCGGCTCCACCGGATCGACGGCGGTTGCGCGAGCGAGGAGGCCGGTCGCCGCCCTCGCGGGGAGCCGCGGAGCCGTCGGCGACAACGCCGTCAGCAGCGATCGCCGTGTCGGTGCTGCGAGCGTCGCGACCGCCTTCCCGGCCACCGTCACGCCCACCGGTGCGGCCGGAGCCGTCGCGCGAACCATCGCGGGCGGGGCGCCCCGAACCGCTGCGGCCACTGTCGCGTGAACTGTCGCGCGAACCGTCGCGACCGCCATCGCGTGAGCCTTCGCGCGGGGCGCGGGGCGGGCGATCGGCGGCGTCTTGGCCCTTGGCAGCAGGCGTGGGCTTCAGGCGGCCCTTGGTGCCCACCGGGATGTTCAGTTCTTCGAAGAGGTGCGGTGACGACGAGTAGGTCTCGACCGGCTCGGGCTGGCCCATGTCGAGGGCGCGGTTGATGAGCGCCCACTTGTGCATGTCGTCCCAGTCGACGAAGGTCACGGCGATACCCGTCTTGCCCGCGCGGCCGGTGCGGCCGGCACGGTGCAGGTAGGTCTTCTCGTCTTCGGGAATCGTGTGGTTGATCACGTGCGTCACGTCATTGACGTCGATTCCGCGGGCGGCGACATCCGTTGCGATGAGAACGTCGCGCTTGCCGGCCTTGAAGGCGGCCATGGCGCGCTCGCGCTGCTCCTGGTTCAGGTCGCCGTGCACGGCTGCGGCGTTGAAGCCGCGGTCGCCGAGTTCTTCGACGAGGCGGGCGGCGGCGCGCTTGGTGCGGGTGAAGATCACGGTCTTGCCGCGGCCCTCCGACTGCAGGATGCGCGCGATGATCTCGTCTTTGTCGAGGTTGTGTGCGCGGTACACGACGTGCTTGATGTTGGCCTGTGTGAGGCCCTCATCGGGGTCGGTGGCGCGAATGTGAATGGGGCGCGACATGAAACGGCGCGCGAGAGCCACAACCGGGCCCGGCATCGTGGCCGAGAAGAGCATGGTGTGACGGCCGGCGGGGGTCTGGGCGAAGAGCTTCTCGACGTCGGCGAGAAAACCGAGGTCGAGCATCTTGTCGGCCTCGTCGAGCACCATCACCTTGACGTTGGCGAGCGAGAGCAGTCGCTGGCCGGCGAGGTCGAGCAGGCGGCCGGGGGTTCCGACGACGACCTGCGCGCCCGCTTTCAGCTGCTCGATCTGGCCCTCGTAGGCCTTGCCGCCGTAGATGGCGATGACAGTGGTGGGGCGGTTCGCCGCGGCGAGCTGCAGGTCTTCGGTGACCTGAACGGCGAGTTCGCGGGTGGGTACGACGACGAGTGCCTGAACACCCGGCTCGGGGTTCGCACCGAGGCGCTGCAGCAGCGGCAGACCGAAACCGAAGGTCTTGCCGGTACCCGTCTTGGCCTGGCCGATGATGTCTTGGCCCTCGAGGCCGAGCGGAATGGTCTGCGACTGAATGGGGAACGGGTGCAGGATGCCGTGCGACGCGAGAGCGTCGACGAGGTCTTGCTCCACCTTCAGGTCGGCGAAGGTCGCCTCGATGGGCTCGGCGGTCGGCGCGAACGGATCGGGCGCGATGACCTCGATGACCGGAGTCTCGGTGTCGAGGTCGAGGTCAGTGTCGGCGTCGGAATCGCTCGGATTGCCGGTGGGTGAAACGGTTGAATCGAAAGTCACAGTGGATGCCCTGTCATGTGTGGGCTACGCCTGAATCAGAAATCATGCTGCACATCTCTGGCCGCGACGTACGGGTGCAGGTGCGGGGCAGAGCGGCGAAGCGGGGGCCGGCGATGGCGCCTGGCGGCGGCGTAGAGGCCCCGATTCGTGTCAGGGCTGCGAGTAGTTTAGCTGAGCATCCGGTGTTTTCGCCTCGCCGCCGCGCTCTGCAGACGAACGGGTATATGCCGAAAATGGAATAGAAGCGGGCTGTGAGGGTTCTTCTGGCGTGCCGGTCAACCGGTAGACTCGGCGAAATGTTTGAGGTTTTCAGACGCCCACCGGTGCGCACAGAGGTTCAGCGGCTGAGGCCGCGGCGCTCGGGCGTCACCGTGCCGAGGGTGGCCCTGGCCGAGCTGACACCCGAACTCGAGCCGTACCTCGCCCAGGCTGCGTACATTCAGATGTCGATCTTCGAGTCGGTGGCCCGGGTGGCCACGTTGGCGCCGTCGGTTCGGGCGAAGGAGTCGCTGAGCCCTGCCGCGGGGCAGGCCCTCGACAAGCACCACCGCCTGGTGGCGGAACTCGGCAAGGTCACCGATGATCCGGCTGCGCAGATGCAGGGCATTGCTCCGGCCATCGACCATTACGCCGCGGTTGTTCGGGGCGGCGACTGGTATGAGTCGCTCAGCAGCATCTACCTCACCGCGGGCATCCTCGACGACTTCTTCGTTCTGCTGGCGGCCGGTATTCCGGGCGACGTAGGTACGAAGGCGGCGAAGATCATCGAGGCAGACACGAAACGCGATGTGATTCCGGTGCTGCTGGCCGATGCCATCGCGGCCGACCCCATGCTCGGTTCGCGCCTGGCGCTCTGGGGTCGCCGGCTCGTGGGCGACACTCTGCTGGTGGCGCGTTCGGCTATTCACCAGAGCGGAAACGTCTACACCGACGAACAGCGCATCGAGCCCGTGTTCACTGAGCTCATCGCCAAGCACAGCCGCCGTATGGATGGCCTCGGCCTCACCGCCTGACCTGCCCAGCAGCCTGCCTGCCGACCTGCCTGCCGACCTGCCTGCCGACTCAGCCGCCGGCCTGCTCATCGGCTCAGGCGGCGCGGCGTTCGAGGGCGTCGCGCACCGCGGCGATGCCCACGGCCACCTCGGTGAAGCTGGTCGAGAGCGGTGAGAGCCCCACGCGAAGGCCCTCGGGCGCCCGAAAGTCGGGAACCACGCCGCCACGCCACAGCTCGGCCACGATCTCGCGAAAATCGGGGTGATCGAGGGTCACATGGCTGCCTCGGTCGGCTGAAGCGCGCGGGCTCGCCACCTCGACGCCGTAGGGTGCGAGCACCTCGTCGGCCAACTCGATGGTGAACGAGGTGAGTGCGACCGACTTCGCGCGCACCGCCTCGACACCGACCTCACCGATCAGCGCGATCATGTCGCGCATGGCGAGCATGCCGATCACCGGCGGAGTGCCGCTCTGAAAGCTCCGGATGCCCGGGGCCGGGGTATATCCGGGGCCCATCGCGAACGGGTCAGCGTGCCCCAGCCATCCCCAGATCGGTTGGCGGAGCTCACCCAGCAGGTCTCGGCGCACATAGGCGAAGGCGGGGGAGCCGGGGCCCCCGTTGAGGTATTTATAGGTGCATCCGACGGCCAGGTCGACACCCCAGTCGTCGAGCCGGGTCTCGACGCTGCCCGCGGAGTGGCAGAGATCCCACACGATGAGCGCGCCGGCGTCGTGTGCGAGGCGGGTCAGAGTGGGTACGTCGGCGAGGTACCCCGAACGGTAGGCGACGTGGCTCGCCACGACTACGGCCGTCTGCTCGCTCAGGGCGGCCGCGAGCAGGTCGGCCGTGAGACCGGAGCGGCGCGAGGTCTCGACCCAGCGTACGGTCAGTGCGCGCTCAGCGGCGATGCCTTCGACCAGGTACCGGTCGGTGGGAAAGTTGTCGGAGTCGACGATGATCTCGGTGCGGCCGGGCCGCGCGTCGAGGGCCGCGCGAATCACCTTGTAGAGCAGTACGGTCGTCGAGTCGCCGATGAGGGTCTGGCCGGGCGCCGCGCCGAGGGTGGCGCCCGCGAGTTCGTCGCCGATGGTGGTGGGCAACTGCAGCCACTCTTCGTCCCACCCGCGGATGAGCCGGTCGCCCCACGAATCGGTGACGAAGGCAGCAAGGCGTGCAGCCGTACTCTTCAGCGGGCGGCCGAGGGAGTTGCCGTCGAGGTAGGCGAGCACGGGGTCGGTGCTGCTCGCGAGACTGCCGACAAATCGCTCACGATAGACGGCGAGGGGGTCGGCGGCGTCGAGACTGATCGCCCGCTCGAATGGTGTGGCGGGCATCGTTCGTCGCGGCTCAGGCGACGCGGGCTTTGCCCGAGAGCAGCGACGAGAGCTCTGCGCGGTCTCTCGCCTGGCGGCGACGGCCGAGCACCACATCGGTGATGCCCACGACGAGACCGGTCAGTACGAGGGAGATGACCCAGATCCAGCCGCCGTCGTAGCGGAGGCCGAGCCAGGTCAGCGCCTCCCACAGCACGGCAGCCACGACGGCGCCGAGAGCCGGCATCAGCACCGAACCGTGGGTGTCGCGCAGCGGAAAGATGTACCGCGCCAGGGCGCCCAGAATAACGCCACCCAAGACGATGAAGAGCAGTTCCATGCTCGTAGGTTAGCCGACGAAACCGATGCGGCGTGACTCTTCGGTGCCGATCTCGACGTAGCTCAGGTTCGCAACAGGAACGAGGTAGAGCTTGCCCTTGTTATCTTTCAGTGACAGGTGGCCGGTGCCGGTGGCGAGGGCGTCTGAAACCGTCTTCTCGATGTCTTCTGCTGACTGGTTGGTCTCGAAGCTGAGTTCGCGAGGAGATTGTGCAATGCCGATACGGATTTCCACCAGGTGTGCCTTTCGAATTTGTGCGTGGGGCTGAACTTCTGCCACACCCCCAGATTACGGCAGCCCGGATGCCCGGCAGAGCCCGTTCGAGTCGTTTGCCCCTCGCCGAGAGCGAACACGCCCAGGTGTCGGGGGCTCGCGCTAGCGTTGCCTCGTGACTTCGACTCCCGCCTCCGCCGCAGGCCCTGACCGCGCGCTCGATGCCAGCCATGATGGTGCGCTCGATGCATCTCAGCGCGCCGTTCTGCGGGTTGCCGAGGGCGAGAGCGTGGCTGTGATCGGGGCTCCGGGGTCGGGCAAGACGTGCACGCTTGTCGAGCTCGTGGCCGAACGGGTGCTCGTGCGCGGGTATGCGCCGGGCGAACTGATGGTGCTCACGGCCACTCGGCAGGCGGCCACCCAGTTGCGCGACCGGCTGGCGCTGCGCCTGGGCGTGCCCACCAACGGGCCGCTTGCCCGCACGGTGAACTCACTGGCGTTCCACATCGTGCAGGGCGCCGCGGCTGCGGCCGGCGCCGAGCCTCCCACCCTGCTGACAGGCGCCGAGCAAGACCGCATCATCGCCGAACTTCTCGACGGTCACCTGGCCGACGGCGGCGGGCCGTCGTGGCCCGACCCCCTTACCGCAGACGTGAGGGTGCTCCGCGGCTTCCGAACCGAGCTTCGCGAACTGTTGATGCGTGCCACCGAAGACGGGGTCTCACCCGAGGCGCTCGCCGAGCTCGGCCGGCACCACGGTGTGCCCGAGTGGGTGGCCGCGGGCCAGTTCGCACACGAGTACCAGCAGGTCGTCGCCAGCTTTCGCGACGCCTCACTCGATTCGGCAGAACTCATCGCCGAGGCGCGGCTCGTGCTCGTGCGGGGCGGTGCCGAGGTGCTCGGTGCGGTGAAACTCGTCATCGTCGACGACTTTCACGAACTGTCGAGCGGTGCGGTGAACTTCATCTCCACGCTGGCCCGCCGAGGGGTCGCGATCGTCGCGTTCGGCGATCCCGATGTGGCCACCACGAGCTTTCGCGGCGGCGAGAAAGACGCGCTCGGGCGCCTCGGCTCGGTGCTCGCGGTGCCCGTGGGCGAGCCGCTGTACCTCGAGAACGTGTACCGGCACGGGCCGGGCATCCGGGGCCTCGTCGATCGCACGACCGGTCGTGTCGGCGCGGCCGCGGCGGGGCGGCAGCGCGCGGCGCGGTCGGTGCTGCCTCCCCGGCCCGTGCCGGCGGCGCACGTGCATCCGGCCGCGGCCACAGCTGGCGCGACGGTGGCGGCACTGACTGCGACTGAGGCTACGGCGGCGACCGAGGTTGAGATTGCGGCTGCGACTGCGACCGCGACTGCGGCTGCGACCGCGACTGCGGCTGCGGCTGAGACGGTCGACGAGGTGCGGGTGCTGCAGGTGGCGACGCCGGCGGCCGAAGTGGCAGCCATTGCCCAGGTGCTGCGCGAGCACCACCTGTTGCGGGGAGTGCCGTGGCGCGAGTTGGCCGTCGTGGTGCGCTCCGGCGCGCTCATCTCGTCGCTGGCGAGAGGGTTGGCGCTGGCCGAGGTTCCGACGAAGACACTCACGGGCGGCCGGGCGCTCCGCGACGACTATGCCGCCCGACACCTTGCCGTGGCCATCGCAGTGGCCATCGGGGTGCGCGCTCTCGACGACAGCGTCACGCGCGAGCTGCTGCTCGGCCCGTTCGGCGGGCTCGACGCGGTGTCGCTTCGGCGGTTGCGATTGTCTCTTCGCCAAGAAGAACTGGCCGGCGACGGCAATCGCACGGCCGACGCGCTGCTCACCGACGCACTCGAAAGGCCGGGGAGGCTCGTGACCATCGATTCGGCACCGGCACGGCGCGTGGGGCGATTCGCCGACAACCTGGCGGCGGTGCGCGCCCTGCACGCGGGCGGGGCGACCATCGAAGAACTGCTGTGGCAGCTCTGGAATGGCAGCGGCCTGCCCGAACAGTGGCTGGCGCAGTCGAAGGGCTCGGGCATCCTCGCTGACGAAGCGAACCGCAACCTCGACGGCGTGCTGGGCGTGTTCACCTCGGCCAAACGGTATGTCGAGCGGTACCCGAACCGGCCGGCCACCGAGTTTCTCGTCGACCTCCTCGAGTCTGAGGTGCCCGAAGACTCTCTCTCACCGCGGTCGGTGAGCGACGCGGTGGTCATCTCGACGCCGAACGGCGTGATCGGCACCGAATTCGAGGTCGTGGTGGTGGCGGGGCTGCAGGAGTCGGTGTGGCCGAACCTGCGCCTGCGCGGATCGCTGCTGCACCCCGACCGACTGAGTGCGGTCGTCGCGGCTCGCCCCGTGGCCGACGTCGACGAACGTGCCGAAGTCATGGGCGACGAGCTGCGGATGTTCGCGCTCGCCGTCTCGCGCGCCCGCACGCAGACCGTGCTGAGCACCGTGGCGAACGACGACGAACAGCCCTCGCCGTTCGTGCGGCTGGCACCGGTGCCTGTGCCGCCGGTGACTGCGCCCGTGGCGGCCGCGGTCGAGCGGTCGGGGCGCGCACGATGGGTGGCGGGGCATCCGCTGTCGCTGCGTGGACTGGTGGGGGTGCTGCGCCGCAGGCTCGTCGAGACGGGCGACCCCGGTGCGGCGTCGGCGCTCGCGCTGCTGGCGGTCGAGGGGGTGCCGGGCGCGCATCCGCAGACCTGGTACGGCACGCTCGAACCGTCGACCACCGAACCCTTGGTCGACCTCGAAGGCGACCCTGAGGCCATGGTCGACGTGTCACCGTCGAAGCTCGAGACCTTCGAGAAGTCACCGCTGGCGTGGTTCATCGACAAGGTGTCTGGCGGCACGCTGGGGCTTGCGGCCGGCATCGGAACGCTGCTGCACTCCGTCATGGAGGAGGTGACCGCGCGCCCCGACCCCGACCTCAGTGTGACGGGGCTGTGGAGCGAACTCGACGAACGCTGGGGCGAACTCGACTTCGAGTCGGCCTGGCTCGCGGAGCGCGAGCGCCTGCGCACGGTGCGCCGGGTTGAAGGGCTCTCGCAGTATCTGGTGGAGTTCGAGCGGCTGGGCGGCGAACTGCTCGGCGGCGAAGACAGCTTCACGCTCGATGTGGGTCGAGCGCGCCTCCGCGGAACGATCGACCGGCTCGAGCGCTGGCCCGACGGCCGCGTCACGGTGGTCGACCTGAAGACGGGCGCATACGCACCGACCGGGCCTGCTGTCATGGAGCACGCCCAGCTCGGCAGCTACCAGCTCGCCCTGCTGGCGGGTGCCGTCGGTGTGAAGCGCCCGGCTGACACGGCTGATACCACTGATACCACTGATACCACTGACACGGCTGATACCACTGACACCGCTCACACCACTGAAGTCACCGCGGTGGCCGGGGTGGCCGAACCGGTCAAGAACGGGGGAGCAGTACTGCTCTATGTGGCTCTGAGTTCGGGAGCCGGTGCGAACAAGGTGCTCTACAAGCTGCTTGTGCAGGCCCCGCTCGACGATGAAGCGGCCGAGTTCTTTCGCACGCGCATCACGACCGGCGCTGTTGGCATGGCCGGCACCGAGTTTCCCGGCCGCGAGGGCCTCGACGAACGAGACCCGCATGGCAGCTATGCCTACCGCATCCACCTTGTGAAGGCGGTCTCCGCGTGAACGCTCCCGACAGAATGAGCCCCGACATCGACGCGCCAACCACCACTTCCCGGCCCGGGCCCCGGCCCGCCCTCAGCGCGCTCGACATTGCGCACGCACTCGAACTGCCGCCGCCCACGGCCCAGCAGCAGGCCGTCATCGAGGCGCCGCTCGAACCCAGCATTGTGATCGCCGGGGCCGGCAGCGGCAAGACCGAGACCATGGCGAACCGTGTCGTCTGGCTGCTCGCCAACGGGTTCGTGGGTATCTCGGAGGTTCTCGGGCTGACCTTCACCCGCAAGGCCGCGGGCGAGCTCGCGGTACGTATTCGATCGCGCATCGACCAGCTCGCAGCATCCGGAATCGCTGACGTCGACTTCGATCCGTTCGACGCACCCGCGGTCGCCACCTACAACTCGTTCGCGAACAGCATCTTTCGCGACAACGCCCTGCTTATCGGGCGTGAGGGCGATTCGAGCATTCTGAGTGAGGCGTCGGCGTGGCAGCTCGCCCGTCGCATCGTGACCAACAGCACGGATGACCGGCTCGTGCATCTCGACAAACCCATCGATTCGCTCACCAGCGCCGTGCTGTCACTCAGTCGCGCGCTCAGCGAGAACGTCGTCGATTCGGCCGACGTGCGCGCCATGGCCGTCGAATTCGCTCAGCTGGCCGACCTGCCCACCGGTTCGACCAGGGTCACGAACGTGAATGCGTCGCTTCGGGATGCCCTTCGAACCGTGAGCGGGCTGCCCGTGCTCGCCGACCTCGCCGACCAGTACGCGCTCGAGAAGGTTCGCCGCGGGTTCGTGGAGTACTCCGACCAGGTCGCGCTCGCGCTGGCCATCACCGAGCGAGTGCCGCGCGTGGTCACCGAGTATCGAGAGCGGTACCGCGTGGTGCTGCTCGACGAATACCAAGACACGAGCGTCGTGCAGACACGCCTGCTGTCGACGCTGTTCGCCGCCATGCCCGTGATGGCGGTGGGTGACCCGCACCAGTCGATCTACGGCTGGCGTGGTGCCAGCGCGGCCAACCTCGGCACGTTCGCCGCCGATTTCACGGGCTACCCCGATGGGGCGCTCGCGTTTGCTCTGTCGACCAGTTGGCGAAACCCGCTACGGGTGCTCGATGCCGCCAACACCCTGGTCGCCCCGCTCAGCGCGGCGTCGCCCGTCGAAGTGCACCGGCTCGAGCCCCGCCAAGATGCCGGTCGCGGCACACTCGACGCGCTGTACGGCGAGACTGTGAACGACGAAGCGCGCGAGGTGGCCTCGTGGTTCAAGCAGAAGCTGGCCGAGAAGACTTCGAAGGGCGGCCAGAAGTCTGCGGCGCTGCTCTGCCGTTCGATCAAGAAGATCGACGCCTTCACCACCGCCTTCACCGAGCAGGGTGTGCCCTTTCACGTGCTCGGTCTCGGAGGGCTGCTCGAAGAGCCCGCCGTGGCCGACCTCGTCTCGGCGCTGCGAGTCATCTACTACCCCACGGCCGAGTCTGAGTTGGTGCGCCTGCTCACCGGAGCCCGGTGGCGGGTGGGGCTCCGCGACATCCAGGCCCTCAGCCGGGTGGGCTCGTGGCTCGCCGAGCGCGACCACCACTTCGCGAAGCTCGAAGACGAGGTGAAGCAGCGGCTGCGCAGCTCGGTGGTGCCCGACGAGGGTCGCTCGCTGGTCGATGCGCTCGACTTCGTGAGCGAGGCCCGCGATGGTCATCGTGCGCTCGTCGGCTTCACCGAGGTGGGGCTCGAGCGCCTGCGCCTCGCCGGCAGGCAGTTGGCCTTTCTCCGCACACGCACGGGCCTTGACCTGCTCGACCTCGTGAACCTCGTCAAGCAGCAACTGCTGCTCGACATCGAGGTGGCTGCGAACGAGCGCTCGTATCTGGGCCAGGCGAGCCTTGACGCTTTCTCCGAGCAGATCAGCTCGTTTCTCGCCGCCGACTCCACCGCCGGCCTCGGCACCTTTCTGTCGTGGCTGACCGAGGCCGAGAAGCGCGACAAGCTCAGCCCCCGCTCTGACGAGCCAGAGCCGGGAACGGTTCAGATTCTGACCATCCATGGCTCGAAGGGCCTCGAGTGGGACATCGTGGGCGTTCCTCGCATGGTCGAAGACGAGCTGCCCGGAAAGCCGCAGAGCAAGCAGGGCTGGCTGGCGTTCGGCGAGCTGCCCTACGAGTTTCGGGGCGACGCCTCAGAGCTACCCGTGCTGCCGTGGCGCACGTCGAGCACGCAGGCCGAATTCGCCAAGGCCAAAGAGGTCTACTGCGGCGACATCGTCGACCGTTACGCAGAAGAACAGCGCCGCTTGGTCTATGTGGCCGTCACCCGTGCCCGCGACAGCCTGCTGCTGAGCGGCTCGTTCTGGTCGGCCCAGCTGAAACCGCGCGCGCCGGGCCTGTTTCTGCGAGAGCTCGCCGAGCACGGCCTGCTGGCTCCGGATGCCCTGCCCGAGGCCCCCGAGAGTGAAGAGAATCCGCTGCCGCAGTCGCAGCTGCTCGTGCCCTGGCCGCTCGATGCGCTGGGTTCGAGGCGCCCGGCCGTGACGGCCGCCGCCGAGGCGGTGCTCGACGCCGATGCCGCCGCAGAAACGGAGTGGTCGCACACCATCAGCCTTCTCCTGGCCGAGCGTGCGGCGTCGCTCGCGGGCGAGTCGCTCGTCATTCCCACCCGCGTCGCCGCGTCGCGGTTCAAAGACTATGTGACCGACCCCGATGCCGTGCTGCGGAGCCTTCGGCGCCCGATGCCCGAGCGCCCTTATCGCCAGACGCGGCTCGGAACCCGGTTTCACTCGTGGGTCGAGAACCGGTACGGCATCATCGGTGGTTCTGAGCAGCTCGACGCGGCGGTCGGTGAACTCGACTTCGATCTCGATGGTGGTCTCGAGTCGGGCGACGCCGTCGAAGAGGCAGCCCTTGACCAGCTGCGTGCGACCTTCGAGGCTTCGGAGTGGGCCGGGCTCGCGCCCACCGAGGTGGAGGTCGAAATTCACCTCGTGCTCGGCGAGAACATCGTGGTGTGCAAGATCGACGCGGTGTTCGAGCGCGGCGGGCGGTACCAGATCGTCGACTGGAAGACCGGGCGCGCCCCGGCCGACGCCGACGATCTCGAGGTGAAGCAGTTGCAGCTCGCGCTCTACCGTCTGGCGTATGCGCGGTGGAAGGGCATCGACCCCGACCTCATCGACGCGGTGTTCTACTTCGTGGCCGTCGACGAGGTGATCGCGCCCGTTCGGGTGTACTCCGAAGACGAACTGCTCACGCTGTGGCAGCGGGTCGCCCGCAGCTGAGCATGAGCAATGGGACCGTGAGCAGCGTGAGCGTGAGCGTGAGCAGTGGCAGCGTGAGCAGTGGCAGCGTGAGCGTGAGCAGTGGGAGCATGCGCAGTGGCAGCGTGAGCGGTAGGAGCTCAGTCGTCGTCGGAGATACGTGACGCGTTCGCGTGGTCACGAGCGGCGATCGGGTCTGACCGAGGGGTCTGCGTGAGCATCTGCTCGACTTCGTCGACCGCAAGCACTCGCCCGGTGTCACTCGAGAGCGGATTCACAATGTCGGCCTGTGCCGTGCTTGCGAGGGCCGTCAGCATACCCACAGCGTCGTCAACGATTGAGGCGTCGCGCCGCTCGGAGCCGTGCACCAGCCACTTTGCGATCTCGAGTTCGGCGTAGAGGCGCGCGCGCTTGCGCAGCTGCCGGTCGACCGGGCCCGAGCGGGCAACGTTGTAGCCCGAGAACACCCGGGTGGCCGACTCTTCGCGCGATACCGAGCTGAGCCAGTACAGGTCGCTCGCGGGGTCGCCCACCTTGAAGTTCGACCAGTCGAGGATGCCCGTGACGCGGTCGCCCGCAACCAGGAACGATTCGGGGCCGAGCGAACCGTGGATGACGGTGGGCTGGAACTGCCACAGCGCGCTGTCTTCGAGCGCGACAGACCAGCGCGTCAGAAGCTCGGTGGGCACCCGGCCCGTCGCCGCAGCGCGGTCTTTCGCCGTGCGGGCCGCCCGTGCAGACTCTGTGGCGCTGAAGACCGGCAGGCCGGCATCGGTGACCACAGAGGTGGGCAGCGAGTGCACGGCGGCGATCGCGCGCCCGAACGATTCGGCCAGTTCGACGCTCGCGTCGAGGCTTTCGAGGTTCGCCTGGAAGCCAGGGATGTAGTCGTACACCATGCCGCGGGTCTCGCCGATGGGTGCCTGGCCCCGAAAATCGGGGGCCTGAAAGGGCAACCGCCCACGGGAACCGGCGGTGAGTGCGCGCAACGCGACGAGGTCGCCCGACTGCTCGGTTTCGGCCTCCTGAGAGACGGGAACACGGATGACCAGTTGGTCACCCCCGCGCACGGTGAGCAGCGCCGAGTCGAACCGGCCCGACTGGCCTGTGCTGAGCGGCGTGGTCGAAACAACGTCGAGCCCAGCGACGGCGGCAGTGGCGAGCGCGGCTAGAGTGAGAGAGGATCTGGCCATACCTAACAGGGTAAGGCGGCTTCCTCGCAGCACGGCTTTCGCCACGCACGATTGGTCAACCCATGTCTTCTTCTTTGCTTCCCACCCTCGCGCTGTCACGGTATGAAATCGATCGCGATCATGCCTATCGGCTGACACCCAACCTGTTCGAGAGCCTGTGGGCCGACGAGTCGACACGGGTTCTTCCCCTTCACGACGGGCAGGCACTGCTCAGCGCGGGGCAGGCGGGTGCGAGCGACTGGGGCGACGTGTTGCCGCGGGGCGAGGGCGGCAGTGCTTCTGAGCATCCGGTGCTGGCATTCGTACCTGCTGCCCTCGTGCCCGATGTCGAGTTACAGCTCTACCTCGGTCTGTCGCTGGCAACCGATGCGGCAGAGCCCGTCGGCACCCGGCTGGTCGCCGTGACTCTCTCTGACGAGGCGGCGCTGGCCCTCGACCCCGACAAAACGCACTGGGTGAACCTGCGAAACGTTGCTGTCGAACTCAGCGACCGCGATGCGGGCGCCTACACCGAGGCGCTCGGTGTGCTCAACTGGCACCGTTCGCACACCCATTGCCCGCGCTGTGGGGCCGAAACGGTTCCCGAGGCTGGAGGCTGGGTGCGGCGCTGCCCGGTTCAAGACATCGAGATCTTTCCGCGCACCGACCCGGCCGTCATCGTGGGCATCGTCGACCAGCACGACCGCATACTGCTCGGCTCGAACGCGCTGTGGGAGGCCAACCGCTACTCACTTCTCGCCGGGTTTGTCGAACCGGGGGAGTCGCTCGAGGCAGCGGCCATTCGTGAGGTGTTCGAAGAGTCGGGTGTGCGCATTCTCGAGCCGCAGTACCTCGGCTCGCAGCCCTGGCCATTTCCCGCTTCGCTGATGTGCGGTTTTCTCGCGCGTGTCGACCCGGCCACCTCGGGTGACGCGCTGCTACCTGACGGCGAAGAGATCATGGATGTTCGCTGGTTCAGCCGCGAAGACCTTGCCGACCCCGAGCAGAGTGTTCTGCTGCCGGGCTCCGCTTCGATCGCGCGGGCGATTCTCGAGCACTGGTACGGCGGCCCGATTCCCAGCCGGTCTCGGTGAGCGCGCTGGACGACGACCGGTCAGGGCCCGAAACCGGAGCAGAGGCGCTGCTCTCGGCGCTCGACGCCGAACAGCGCGTTGTGGCGAAGACGCTGCTCGGCCCGGTCTGTGTGCTGGCGGGGGCCGGAACCGGCAAGACGCGTGCCATCACGCACCGCATCGCGTACGGTGTCGCCACCGGTGTGTACCCGCCGAACAAGGTCATGGCGCTCACCTTCACGGCCCGTTCTGCGGCCGAGCTGCGTTCGCGGCTGCGGCCGCTCGGCGCGGGCGGTGTGGCGGCCAGAACCTTTCACAGTGCCGCTCTGGCGCAGCTCAACTTCTTCTGGCCGCAGGTGGTGGGCGGCGACGTTCCGCGCCTGCTCGAAGGCAAGGCGCGGTTGCTCGGGCAGGTGGCCGAAGGCCTGAAACTTCGGGTCGACACTGCCTCGCTTCGTGACCTCGCTGCCGAGATCGAGTGGCGCAAGATCTCGAACATGTCGGTCGACGCGTATGCCGTGGCCGCGCGGAGTTCCCGCAGCCAGCCCGGCACACTGAGCGTCGATCAGGTGATCGACCTTCAGAACGGGTACGAGGCGCTCAAGCTCGAACGACGCCAGCTCGACTTCGAAGATGTGCTGCTGTCGATGGCCGGCATGATCGAGTCAGAACCCTCGGTGGCCATGCAGGTACGGGAGCAGTACCGGTTCTTCGTCGTCGACGAGTACCAAGACGTCGCGCCGCTTCAGCATCACCTGCTCTCGCTCTGGCTCGGCAGCCGTCAAGACCTCTGCGTGGTCGGTGATGCCAGCCAGACCATCTACTCGTTCGCCGGCGCCAAAGCCGATTTTCTGCTCTCGTTCGCCTCCGCGCATCCGAGCGCCACGGTGGTGCGGCTGGAACAGAACTACCGGTCGACCCCCGCAGTTGTCGATGCGGCGAACCGGCTGATGCGCGGCCGCACCGGCGCGCTCAACCTGCGCGCGGCGGGGGAGGGCGCCGAGCCCCCCGAGGGTGGCCGTCGAATCGAGCGGGGCCTCGAGCCCGCCATCACCGGCTACCCCTCCGAAGCAGCCGAAGCGCGCGGTGTCGCCGCGTCGGTGGCGCGGTTGATCACCGAGGGCACCAAACCCGAAGACATCGCCGTGCTGTATCGGATGAACGCCCAGGCTGCAGCCCTCGAGGGAGCCCTGACCGAGGCTGGGGTGACCTACCAGATTCGCGGATCGCAGCGCTTCTTCGACCTTCCCGAGGTGAAGCAGGCCGTGATGTCGTTGCGCGCCGCATCGGTCTCGATCTCCGGCGAGCCGCTGTTCAAGTCGGTGAGCGATGTGCTGCGCTCGCTCGGCTGGTCGCAGAGCCCGCCAGAAGGCCGCGGTGCCGGCCGTGACCGGTGGGAGTCGCTGAACGCCATCATGGGGCTCGCCGAACAACAGCCGCCGCGCACCACCTTCCGGGTGTTCACCGACGAGTTGCTCGAACGCCAGGCCGGTCAGCACGAACCCACCATCTCGGCCGTCACGCTCGCCACGCTGCACTCGGCGAAAGGGCTCGAGTGGCCGACGGTGTTCGTGCTGGGCCTCAGCGAAGGTCTCGTGCCGATCAGCTACGCCACGTCGCTCGAACAGGTCGACGAAGAGCGACGCCTGCTCTATGTCGGGGTCACTCGGGCGCGCCAGCGCCTGGCGCTGTCGTGGGCCGAGACGGGGGCGAGCCGCTCGCAGGTTCGGGCGCCCTCCCGGTTTCTGGCAGAGCTCGGCAGCCGCACTCCGGATGCACGAACCGCCAGCTCTCGCTGACCTGGCCGATATCGGGGTGCACGTGACGTACCCGGCCCTCGAGAGCGCTGCCTGCCATCGCTTCGATGCAGGCGCGCACCGCCGGAGCAAGCATCGAGGCGATGGCGAAGGGTTCGTCGAGCGGTGAGGTGCGCCGCATCAGCTGAGCGGCTATGGCGGGCCACGCCGGGTCGTCGTCGATGGCCGCGCGCTCGCAGCAGTGCAGGCAGGGGCCTGCCCCGGGCACGACGAGCGGCCCGATACGAATCTCCCGGTCGCCGAACACCACGGGCAGATGAGCGATGTCGGCGCGGAGCCAACGCCCCGACTCGGCCGGGTGCACTGCCCACGCGGCCACGAGAACCGCAAGGTCGATGGGCGCGGCGTCGCCTGCGTCGCCTGATTCACCTGCGTCGCCCGAGTCACCTGCTCCACCGGCGTCATCGCTGAGCTCAGCCCCACGGTGTGCCAGAAGCTGGCGGAGGGGCCGGCAGGCCGAGAGGGATCCGATGACGCGGACGCGCTGGCCGGTGAGCGGGCGAGAGACGGGGCCGGGCGACGCAAGGAGTGCCGGTGAGACCCGCTCGAGAAAGCGCGCCACGGCCCGGGGGCTTGCGCGGGCGCGTTCGCCGATCATCCGGAGCCCATCGAGGCCGACGCCCGGCCCGAGGGCGTGCAACATGCGTTCTTCGGCCGCAGTGACGTGCTCGAGCAGTACGGTGGCGCGGTCGACACCCACCTGCACGGCCGTCGGGGAGCGCCAGACGACGGGATAGCGGGGGTCGAGTTTCAGAATAATGGGCAGTGCAGGAGTGAACATACCTCCATCATGCATGCTGGGTGAGCATCGCTCAGAAAGTTATCCACAACCCAGATTCGCGCAGCACAGCCACGCTCGACCCAACACGGCTTCGCTCACCCGCGCACCACTCACCCGCGTCAGACGACGGGCGGCGCCGCCGAATCGGGCCGGTCGTCGCCCCGCGAGTCGCGATCAGCCGGGTCGGGGTCAGCCGGGTCGGAGTCAGGGTCAGAACCGGAACTCGTCTCAGCGGCCGGCGCATCGCCGAGGGTGTCGGCGATCGCCCCGTCAGCCGCGCCCTCGACGGGCCCGGCCTCTTCGGCGCGGAAGAAGTCGGCGATCGCGAGATCCATCTCGTCGGGCTCGGGTTCGCCCGCGAGCAACCGCGCAACGAGTGCCTGCGGGTTGTCGATGTCGTCAGAACTCGGCACGACGTCGGGGTGCGACCACAGAGCGTCGCGGCCCTCGGCGCCAACTGCGTCGGTCACGGCCTGCCACATGGCCGCCGCCTCGCGGAGGCGCCGCGGGCGTAGCTCAAGGCCCACCAGCGTGGAGAAGGCCGACTCGGCCGGCCCGCCGGTAGCGCGTCGACGGCGAACCGTCTCGGCCACCGCGTCGCGACGGGGAAGCCGCACGGTAGCAGCGGCAGTGACCACATCGACCCAGCCCTCGACCAGCGCGAGCGTGGTTTCGAGGCGAGCCAGGGCCTGTAACTGTGCCTCGGTCTTCGGCGGGATGAGCGCGCCGCTGACCATGGCCTGGCGCAGTTCTTCGGGGTTCGACGGGTCGAAACTCGACGCGAGGTCTTCGAGGCGCTCGGTGTCGATGGAGATGCCCCGGGCGAACTCGGTGATCGAAGTGATCATGTGCAGGCGCAGCCATTTGGCGTGCCGGAACAAGCGCGCGTGCGCGATCTCGCGAACCGACAGGTACAGCTGCACCTGGTCGACGGGAATGTCGAGGCCCTCGCCGAAGTCGGCGAGATTCTGGGGCACGAGAGCCGCCTGCTGGTCGCCCATGAGCGGGATGCCCACGTCACCGCCCGACACGACCTCGGTGGAGAGCTGGCCGACGACCTGGCCGAGCTGCATGGCGAAGAGTGCCCCGCCGATGTTGCGCATCAACTGGCTGGCGCTCGCCATCATGCCCGACAGCTCTTCGGGAGCCTGGTCTTTCAGCACGCGGGTGAGCGCATCGGCGATGCTGAGCGCGACCGGCTCGGCAACCTGGCTCCACACGGGCATCGTTGCCGTCACCCACTCTTTGCGGGTGAGAAGTTTGGGGGTGGCGGCGAGTTCGGCGACGTAGGTCACCTCGTCGAGCCAGAGTTCCGCGACGTGCAGCGCCTGCTCGAGGGCCGACAGCTGGCCGGGCGTGCTGACCGAGGTCTCGCGTACGGCGATCTGCTGGGCGGCATCGAGTGCCACCTTCCAGTCGACACCGTCGCCGCTGTTCTGCATGGCGTTCTGCAGCTGCTGCATGAGCTGGGCTACCGCGGCGGGGTCAGAGGGCAACCCGGCCGCGCTCGCGAGCTTCGACGGGTCGAGCTCTGAGTTGCCCGACAGAAACTGCCGCAGCATGTCGGCGAATTCGTCTTCGGGGTTCTTGTCTGGCTCGTCACTCACGGTCGCACATCTCCCACGGTCTTACCGCTTTCTATGATGCCTATCAGCATCGAGTTCTACGCTAGCCCCCGGCCCATTCTCGAAGCTGGGATTTCTCATAAGCTGGGCCCTTCGGTCGTGCGCCCGTGGCGAACACGCCTGATCCCTTCCGTTTCTGCCAGTGAAAGGCTCTTGTGAGCGAGACCGACCAGCCCACGCCCGGCGTGCCCGCGAAGCCAGTGCCCGTGCTTGTGCCCGCACCGCCAGCCGCGCCAGCACGGGCATCCACTCGCGGCTCGAAGCGCAGAACAGTCGGCTGGGTCAGCCTCATCGCCGCGCTGGCGCTTGCGCTCGGGATGAGCTTCATTCCTTCGCCGTATGTCATCGAGCAGCCCGGGCCGGTGTTCAACACCCTCGGCACCAGCGACCACGACGGAACCCAGGTGCCGCTCATCTCCATCTCGGGCGCCACCACCTATCCCACCTCGGGTGCGCTCGACATGCTCACGGTCTCGGTCGTGGGCAGCCCCGAAAGCCTGCCCAGCTGGGCAGAGATAGTGGGGGCGTGGTTCGACCAGAGCCGCGCGGTGGTTCCCGTCGCATCGATCTACCCGCCGACGGTCACTGTCGAGCAGCAAGACCAGCAGAACCAGGCGCAGATGGTCAACAGCCAGCAGGAGGCGATCGCCGCGGCGCTCACCAAGATGGGCACGGCTTTCACCACGACGGTTTCGGTTGCACAGGTCGCTACAGACGCGCCGGCCACGAACATCCTGAAAGCCGGTGACACCATCGATTCTGTCAATAGCGTTGCAGTGACCAGCGTCGACACTCTGCGCGCGGCCGTGACGGCCAACGGGGATGCCGCACCGGCCACGCTCGTCATCACGCGGTCGGGCGCCCAGCAGACCGTGCAGATCACGCCGCAGAAGGCCTCTGACGGCACGATTCTTCTCGGTATCGCCGCAGCGGCGGCGTACCAGTTTCCGTTCACCGTGAATATTCAGCTCGACAACGTGGGTGGCCCGAGCGCGGGAATGATGTTCGCACTCGGCATCATCGACCAGCTGACCCCCGGCGATCTCACCGGCGGGCAGAAGGTGGCCGGCACCGGTACGATCAGCGCCGATGGCACGGTGGGGGCCATTGGGGGCATCCGCCAGAAGCTGTACGGGGCCGAGCAGAGCGGGGCAACCTATTTTCTCGCGCCGGCTTCGAACTGCGACGAGGTCGTGGGGCACGTTCCGAGTGGGCTGACCGTTTTTGCTGTGAGCACCCTCACCGATTCGATCACCGCGCTCACCGACATCTCGTCGGGCAGCGACACGGGGTCTCCGCCGACCTGCGATTCGGTTCAGGCCGCTACGAAATAGCTGCCGACAGCGGGTTCTCAGCGTGGGCTGTCTAAGATTGGGCGAACACCCACAGCTAACACAAGAGGCTTACCGTGACTTCTACAACAGCCCAGAAGCCCGCAAGAAGATCGCGAACCGTCATCGCGATCGCCATAGCGGTCATCGCCGTTCTCGCGATTCTGTTCTTCGTCTTCACCAACCTGTACACCGAAGTGCTCTGGTTCGACCAGCTCGGCTTCCTGAGTGTGCTCACCACACAGTGGATCGCCGGCCTGGTGATGTTCTTCATCGGCTTCTTCGCGATGGCCATCCCGGTGTTCGCGAGCATCGAGATCGCGTTTCGTCTTCGGCCGGTCTACGCGAAGCTGAACTCGCAACTCGACCGGTACCAACAGGTCGTCGAGCCGCTGCGCCGCCTCGCCGCCTTCGGTATTCCGGCTGTGCTCGGCCTGTTCGCGGGCGTCTCGAGCGCGTCGCGCTGGCAGGTCGCCCTGATGTATCTGAACCGCACGTCGTTCGGGCGCACCGACCCGCAGTTCAACCTCGACATCTCGTTCTACGTGTACGACCTGCCGTTCTGGCAGGGTGTGGTGGGCTTCGCTTCGGCCGTCGTGCTGATCGCCGGCATCGCCGCCGTCGCCACGAGCTACCTGTACGGCGCCATCCGGTTCGGCCAGCGAGAGGTTCGCGTGTCGAAGACCGCCCGCGTGCAGATTGCCGTCATCGCCGGAATCTACCTGCTGCTGCAGGCCGTGAGCATCTGGCTCGACCAGTTCGCCACACTGTCGAACAGCGGCGGTCTGATCACCGGCGCATCGTATGCCGACGTGAATGCGACCATCCCGGGACTGCAGATTCTCGCGGGCATCGCCATCATCGTGGCCGTTCTCTTTCTCCTTGCGGCCTTCATCGGCCGCTGGCGCCTGCCCGTGATCGGCACCGCGCTGCTCATCGTCAGCGGACTGGTACTCGGTTCGCTCTACCCGTGGGTGGTGCAGCGCTTCCAGGTCGCGCCGTCGGAGAGAAGCCTCGAGGCGCCGTACATCCAGCGCAACATCGACCTGACGCGCGACGCGTACGGCGTCAGCAACGTCGACGTGATTCCCTACAACGCCACCACGACGGCCGAGCCCGGCGCGCTTCGTGCCGACGCGGCGACGACGTCGAACATCCGCATTCTCGACCCAGCGCTCGTGAGCGGCACGTTCGCGGCGCTGCAGCAGTTCAGGCAGTACTACCAGTTTCCGAAGGCACTGAACGTCGATCGCTACACCATCGACGGCAAGACCCAAGACATGGTCACCAGCGTTCGAGACCTGAACCTGAACCAGCTGGGCACGTCGGCGAGCTGGTACAACCAGACCATTGTGTACACGCACGGATACGGGGTGGTCGCCGCCTACGGCAACCAGCGCTCGGCAGACGGGCAGCCGGTGTTCTCAGAATCGGGCATCCCGTCGACCGGTGTGCTCGGCGACTACGAACCGCGCATCTACTTCGGCGAGAATTCGCCCGATTACTCGATTGTGGGCGCCGCAGCGGGCACCAGCCCGACAGAGCTCGACTACCCGTCGGGCACCGGGGGGGCATCCCAGACCTACACGACCTTCTCGGGTGACGGCGGCCCGAAGCTCGACAACGTGTTCAACAGGCTCGCGTACGCGCTGAAGTTTCAGTCGGAGCAGATCTTCCTGTCTGAGGCGGTGAACAGCAACTCGCAGATTCTGTACGACCGAGACCCGGCGACACGTGTGTCGAAGGTGGCGCCGTACCTGACGATCGACTCCGACCCGTACGCATCGGTGGTCGACGGGCACGTCGTGTGGATCGTCGACGGGTACACCACGTCGTCGAACTACCCGTACTCGAAGACAGAGGGGCTGAGCGCGGCGATTGCCGACACGTACACGCCGAAGCCGGGGTACGCCGTCGACAACAACATCAACTACATTCGCAATTCGGTGAAGGCCACGGTCGACGCCTACGACGGCAAGGTGACCCTCTACGCGTGGGATGCCACCGACCCCATTCTGCAGACATGGGAGAAGATCTTCCCGGCCACGGTCAAGCCGATGAGCGACATGAGTGCACAGCTCATTGCGCACGTGCGCTACCCGGCCGACCTGTTCAAGGTGCAGCGGGCCATTCTCGGGCAATACCACGTCACTGACTCGGGTTCGTTCTACTCGCGCGAAGACGCCTGGACCACGCCGAACGACCCGATTTCGACGGCCGCGAACCCCACGCTGCAACCGCCGTACTACCTCACGATGCAGGTACCCGGGCAAGACCAGCCCGAGTACTCGCTGTACTCGACTTTCATACCCCTCACAGGGGATGACACGAGCAAGAGTCTGAACGGGTATCTGGCGGTCGACTCGAACGCGGGAAACACGGCAGGGGTGAAGTCTGCCGACTTCGGCAAGCTGAGGCTGCTTACTCTGCCCAAAGACGCCACGGTTCCAGGCCCCGGGCAGGTACAGAACAAGTTCAACGCCGACCCGACCGTCTCGGGTGCTCTGAATCTTCTGAAACAGGGCTCGACCCAGGTGCTGAGCGGAAACCTGCTCACCCTGCCGGTGGGCGGCGGGCTGCTCTACGTGCAACCGGTCTACGTCGAGTCGCGTGGCGAGACCAGTTACCCGCTGCTGCAGAAGATTCTCGTCGGCTTCGGTAACAAGATCGCCTTCGAAGACACTCTGGATGCTGCACTCGACGATCTCTTCGGCGGAAACTCCGGGGCGACCGCCGGCGACAGCGGTACCCCCACCACAACGACGCCTACGACGCCATCGACCGGCGGCACCACCACGACTCCGTCGGGGAACAATGCGGCCCTCCAGAAGGCCCTCAGCGACGCCCAGACCGCGCTGACGGCTCGCACAGCGGCACTTCAGGCCGCTGACTGGACAGCGTACGGCGTCGCCGACCAGCAGCTGAAAGACGCTGTGGCCGCCGCAATCGCAGCTTCGGGCGCCCAATAGGCCCGGATGGTAACGAGCACGCAAAACCTCTGGTAGTGTTACATCTTGTGCCGCGGGGTGGAGCAGTTCGGTAGCTCGCTGGGCTCATAACCCAGAGGTCGCAGGTTCAAATCCTGTCCCCGCAACAAGAAGACAAAAGGCTCGGCCCCCAGGCCGGGCCTTTTGTCGTTTCAGCGGCCTGTCTTTGTTCGGATGGTAACGTTCGGCCCGTGCATTCGAGTGTGAAGTGACGACTGGTTCGGGCTCCGGCGGCCCGGCCTTGGTTCGACGACTGGGAACAGCCGACGCCGTGTCTATCGGCCTCGGATCAATGATCGGTGCCGGCATTTTCGCCTCGTTTGCGCCGGCTGCTGCTGCCGCAGGTGCCGGGCTTCTGATCGGGCTGGCGATAGCGGCGGTTGTCGCGTTCTGCAATGCGACGTCGTCAGCGCAACTTGCTGCGGAGCATCCGGCGTCGGGTGGCACGTATGTGTACGGTCGGGAGCATCTGGGGGAGTGGCCCGGGTTCGTGGCGGGCTGGAGCTTCGTCATCGGCAAGACGGCCAGTTGCGCGGCGATGGCGCTGACATTCGCCTCCTATGCCGTTCCTGAGTCGTGGCAGAAGCCGGTCGCCGTTCTGGCGGTTCTTGGTCTCGTGGCAGTGAACTACTTCGGTATCACTCGCACGGCGCAGCTCACCCGCATCATTGTCATCTTCGTGCTGGCCGTGTTGGCCCTGATCGTCGTCTCTGGTCTCGCCGGGTTGGCCACAGACGCAGAACCACTGCGTGATCTGACAGCGAACGTTGGCGCGGGCGGCTGGTACGGAGTGCTGCAGTCGGCTGGCTTGCTTTTTTTCGCGTTCGCCGGGTACGCCCGTATTGCCACTCTTGGCGAAGAGGTGAAGAATCCCAGCGTCACAATTCCGCGAGCGATTCTGCTTGCACTGTCGGGCACCCTCGTCGTCTACGCCGTGGTCGCGGTGGTCGCACTACTCACTCTCGGCCCCCAGCAGCTTGCGTCGGCTGCCGCGCCGCTGGTCGACGTCGTGACAGCGAGCGGGTGGTTCTGGGCGACCCCCATCGTGCGAGTCGGTGCAGCCATTGCCGCTCTCGGGGCGCTTCTGGCGTTGATTACCGGAATCGGCCGCACGAGTCTCGCCATGGCGCGAAATCATGATCTGCCGCACTGGTTCGCCGCGGTGCATCCACAATTCAGGGTGCCCCATCGCGCCGAATTGGCTCTGGGTCTCGCGGTGTGCGTGCTCGTGCTCACGGTCGACGTGCGAGCGGTTATCGGATTCTCGTCGTTCGGGGTGCTGCTCTACTATCTCGTCGCCAATGTGGCTGCGTTCACTCAGACCAGCCGTCGGTACCCGCGGGCGCTGCAGGTTCTCGGCGGGTTGGGCTGTGTTGCGCTCGTCGTGACACTGCCGCCGGGCGCCGTACTCGCGGGCGTCATCGTGGTCTTCGTCGGGGCGATCTATCGGGCGATCCGTTTGCGCCTGGCAGGCCGGCGCTGAGGGGAGGGGCGGGGCGTCGTCTCGCGGTTCTCACAGTCAACCCTCGCTGTTCATGTTCTGGTTGTCTTGGCCGCTTATGATGCCCAATCGTGACTGACAACGACTACTTCTTCTCGGCGGCCCCCGAACTCGACGATGTGCTCGGGTACACGGTTGTCGACGATGACGACGATGACCCCGTGCTGGTCGCACGCGACGGTGCAGTAGTCGACACGTGGCGGGAGGGGTACCCGTACAACGCACGCATGGATCGTGCCGAGTACGAGCTCGACAAACGCTTGCTGCAGATCGAATTGCTGAAGCTTCAGAACTGGGTCAAGTCAGAGGGGCGCCGCGTCGTCGTGGTGTTCGAAGGCCGGGATGCCGCGGGTAAGGGCGGCACGATCAAGAGGTTCATGGAGCACCTGAATCCGCGGGGTGCCCGCACGGTGGCGTTGGAGAGGCCGAGCGAGCGCGAGCAGACGCAATGGTATTTTCAGCGCTACGTGCAGCATCTTCCGGCCGCGGGCGAGATCGTTCTGTTCGACCGCTCGTGGTACAACCGGGCCGGCGTCGAACGCGTGATGGGTTTCTGCACTGACGATCAGTACGACGAGTTCATTCGGCAGACGCCGCTGTTCGAGCAGATGCTGGTCGGCGACGGTATCGACCTGGTGAAGTTCTGGTTCTCGGTTTCTGCAGATGAGCAGCGCACCCGGTTCGCCATCAGGCAGGTCGACCCGGTACGGCAGTGGAAGCTGTCGCCGATGGATATCGCGTCGCTCGACAAGTGGGCCACATACACGGCAGCCAAGGAGGCCATGTTCGAGAAGACCGACACCACTGCGGCGCCGTGGACGGTGGTGAAGAGCAACGACAAGAAACGAGCCCGGCTCGAAGCGATGCGGCACGTGCTCTCGCTGTTCGACTACGCGAACAAAGACCACGCGATCGTCGGCGAGCCCGACGCGAAGATCATCGGATCGGCGTCGACCGTGTACGAGCAGGGTGAGAACGAAACCCAGAACTGACCCGGCCCGAAAACGCTGACGTCAGCGAAACGGTACCGGTACTGCGCCAGAATGGCACCACTCCAGGCGAAGCGTCTGACCGGGTGCGCGTTTCGCGAGATCTGTTTCGAGGGCGCTGATGCGGGTCGTGATGACGATGCGGGAGTCTGCGACGAGATCGAATTTCATCTTCTGGGTCTGCTCGGTGACCAGCACTGTTCCGACCGTCGGAAAGACAACGAGCATCTGCCCGGTGTGAAGCAAGATGTGCTCGTAGTTTCGGCGGAGGGTCTGCCCCAGCTCGGGAATAGCGTGTACCGCATCAGCCGTGCGG
Source organism: Subtercola sp. RTI3 (assembly GCF_035018625.1). NCBI lineage: Bacteria > Bacillati > Actinomycetota > Actinomycetes > Micrococcales > Microbacteriaceae > Subtercola > Subtercola sp. RTI3. The sequence continues at coordinate 36,733 of NZ_JASJXO010000028.1, forward strand.
AGTGTGCCCGTCATTGCAATCATGAGACAGAGTCTTCACGAGTGAAGTGAGCAGGAGATGAACGAAGGATGGGCATCCAGAGCTGATCAGTGGCGATGTTTTCGTTGCTTCGCCTTGATGCTCGACTGCACGCGCACCCACAGCTCGCTGTAGGCGTGCGCCGCTTCTGTTCGGGGCGCATAGACCCCGACGGGTGCGCGTTCGGTGCCCATCCGTTCGATGACGACGCTGCTGGGAACCACAATGTTGGTGACAGTCGAAGAAGACCGGGGAAGATCTCTGACGGCGGCGCGGTGCAACGTCTTTCGGCGATCGACCATCGACAGGAAGCCCACGACCTGCGGCGCGCTGGCCGACTCCGAGACGAACTCTGTGACCTGCTCCAACGATCGCAGCGACAGTGGCGACGGCACCAGGGGCACCACGATCAGCTCTGCGGCGTGCAGAGCATTCTCTGCGACCAGAGACGAGCCGGGCGGGCAGTCGAGGATGACCACGTCGTAGTCAGATGAGATCGTTTCGAGCAGCTTCGCTATGCGTTCGACCGAGTTCTTGTTGTGATCGAAGACCAGGTCGAGGTCGCGGTAACTCGCATCGGCGGGGAGAACATCCAGTCGCTCATAGCGTGTCGACCTGATCGCCTTCGCGGCACCGGTCTTGCCGCCGATGAGCGCGTCGACGCCGCCCTTCAGCTTCGGCTTCACCTGCAGGAGAAATGTGGCGGCACCCTGAGGGTCGAGGTCCCACAGCAGAACACGAAAATCCTGAGATGCTTCCCATGCCAGGTTCACGGCCGTCGTCGTCTTACCGACCCCGCCTTTTGTGCTGTACACCGCCACCGTCTTCACAGATTTCCTCGATTCGATTGTGGGCGTGAGCTGATCGACAGAAGATTCTGGCGAAGAAAAGGTGATGCCCCGGCAATACTGACCCGGTGGGGGCCGTATTCGAAAACGACCGCAGCCCATCGGCCGAACGGGTCTTCGATTCGGGTGACGGGGTGCTCGACACCGTCGATCACAAGGTGGCTGTCGCGGCGACGCATGTCAGACACATAGTGTGTCGCCCGGTGAACCTCGCGGTGCCAGGCGTCGAGATGATCGCTCTGCGAAGGAACCCTCATGGGGAGCATGTCGTTGCGAATGAGATAACTGACGGCATGCTCGGTGAGAGTCGATCGGCCCGGGTCGGCAAACGCCGCGTCATCGACCGGCTGAGGAACGCGGCTGGTACGAATCGACGCAGCTGGTGCACGGGAGCGCTTTCGTGGCTGTTCGTAGAACACCTCGAGGCGAGTAAAGCTGCGTGTGTCGAATGAGACCCGCATGCCCGATGGTGCGAGCGAAGAACCCGAGGCGAAACTGAGTGAAGGCCGCGGTCGCCCGAAGCGGCGAAGTGCGGCCTCGCTGAATCGAAGATCTGGGTCGGGCGAATGCCCGAACAATGCCAAGGCGTGGCACGCCTCGGGACAGAAACAATCTTCGGGCAGGCGAACCAGGTGCTCGGGCAGCGGCTTCACCGTCGCTGTGGCCACCGTGGTGTCTGTGTGCATGCGTCTCCCCGCAGTTGTTCCGAAGGCAGGCTGCCGGGGTCTAGGGAAGCGCGTTCGGGATTACGGTAGCACTGCACGGCGCCCACCATCATGCAATAGTCGATCGCTGCTCGGCAGACCGCTGTGTACCGAGGTTTCAGCGAGCGCGTCACGGCAGGCTAGGTCACGACGCGGCGAAGAGCATCCCGCCAGCTCGGGGCGTGCACGTTTCGACCCACATCGGTGGGTGCGGCGACCCACTCCCTGTCGCGAGCGTGGAGATGATGCGTGATGCGCTGAACGGAGTTCTCAACCCTGAACAGATGCCACGAGTCATCCTGAATGCTGCGCAGTGCGTAGCGATTGTGGCTGGTCCAAAACTCGACCTGCTCGTCATCAGCGATGGGTAGTTCTATATCCGACAGCGTCGGGTTGCCATTCAACACGATCACAGCCTATTCAGCGAAGGCGAACGCCGAATGAATGGCAGACGCCCCATCGGTTACAAAGCAGAGACAACCGCCCCCGAAAAGAGACGGAACCACGGTCAGCGGTTGCGAATGCCTTCCATGAACGAGACTGGGGGGAATCCCCACTCGCGAGCGAAGTCATCTGCCGAGCTCGTCAGCAATTCCCGGCGCGCAGTGCTGAGAATCCGCTCAGATTGCTCATCGTCGCCGGCAGCCACGATGTGGGCGACACGCGTGTTGGCCAGCGACACGAAGATGAGGTCAGACAGGCCCGTTGCGCCTCGGCAGAAGTCGAACGCGGGGCTCTGCGACAAGCCGATGGCGCGGCGCCACCCCCACGGGGTTCGAGCCCGAAGCTCCACCCGCCAACACTCTGCAGCCATCATCATCATCACAGTGCATCACCCCCGAACCGGCATGTCAGCCCCTTGCCAAATCCTGCGTCATGCGCGGTCGGGCGTCGCAGCCGGCGAGGCGGGTTTTCACACTGTTTACGTGTTGTTCGTCTGTTCGCCTCGGAGGGCTCTGACTCAGGCGCGAGCTGCGAGCAGCTGCTGCATGTAGCCGATCTCGCTGGTCTGGGCTGTGACGATGGTGCTGGCGAGGCTCAGCACGTCTGAATTGGTCGAGCGGGCCACGAGCGCGTCAGCCATCTCGACCCCGCCCTGGTGGTGGGCGATCATGAGGCTGAGAAACAGCTTCTCTGCCGGCACTCCGCTGAGCGTCTGCAGGTTCGCGAGGTCGGCTGAGGTGGCCATCCCGGGCATGGCGGCCCCGGGGGTGACCGCTTGCGCCGAGGCGCCTGCGCTCGCAGCGGCCGTCGCGCCCGCCACCGCTGTCGCGCCCGCTGCCGTGCCCATGTTCATCCCGTGGCCGGCCGCCGATTGGTCGAGCGTAGGCAAGGTCATCCACGTCATGGCGGGCACAGGTGAGACCTGTGGCAGCCCCCAGAGGTTCAACCACGCGAACATCTGCCCCGCCTGCTGGCCCTGCGACGTGGCGATGTCGTAGGCGAGCTGCCGAATCTCGGGGTCGGTCGTGCGGTCCCGGATGATCAGGGCCATGTCGATCGCCTGCTGATGATGCACTTGCATGTCACGGGCAAACCCGGCCTCGGCGCTCAGCGTACTGGGCGAGGTCACCACGGGTGTCGTGACCCGACCCACCACCAGCCCGATCACGAGCAGCAGCACCGCTCCGAGAACGAGCGCGACGCGCATCCGCCACCCGTCTACTGCCCGGCTCACGAGACCAGCCCGGGAGCAGTCACCCCGCCGGTGCAGGCAGCGCCCGGCTCTGGTGCGCTCGGCGACTGCCAGTACGTCTTCAGAAAGTCGGCGAGGCGCGTGTCGTCGACGCCGGTGAGCTGAATCTGAGCGCCCCAGGCCGACGCCACCACGGGGGAGGGGAGGCCGACATACGGCGACAGCACAATGTAGGTGGTCGGCAGTTCTGCCCGCAGCTTCGTCAGCGTATCACCGGTGATCTGGGTGGCGTCGTAGGTGACCCACACGGCGCCGTGTTCGAGATCGTGCACGGCGTTCTCGTTCGGAACCGCCTGGTCGTAGACGCCGCAGTTCAGCCACACCGGCGCGTGGTTGCCGCCCACCGGTGGCACCTGGGCGTAGGTGACACTGCCCGTCACATGATTGCGCGTGAGCCCGGTGAAAGTCTGAACCCCGTCGGCTTTTGTGGCTACGGGAGCGGATGCCGAACCTCCGCCGGTGACGACAAACACGATCACGAGCACGATGATGAGGCCAATCGCCCCGAACCCCCCGCCGAAAAGCAGTCGGCGGTTGCGAGTAGCTTTGGCTTGCTCGCGTTTCATCGCCTCGACTTTCTCGGCGCGACGCGCTTCTCGCTCTTGCTTGACGGTCAGTGTCTTCTTGTTTTCGGGGGGCACGATGCACAGGGTAGTGAGGTTAACCGGGAGAAAACCGTTAGAGCGACAACCAACTAGGCACCTTTTTTACTCCTCTGCGAACGCGCCGACGAAACTGCCGAAGAACCCTCCGTCGAACCGGTCTTCGCCCCGCGACTCTTCGCCACACTCTGCCGCAGCGCTTCCATGAGGTCGAGAACCTCGCCGCCGCCGTTCTCGTCGGTGCCGCCGCTGCCGGCTTCGTCGCCCTCACCGAACGTCTCGTCGGTGTTCACCGAGTCGCCCTTCGCGAGCTTCGCGTCGATGAGTTCACGCAATTGCACCTGATAGTCTTCGCTGAACTTGTCGGGCGCGAAGTCGGTCGAATACGAGTCGACAAGGCGAGCCGACATCTCGAGTTCTTTCGCCGAGACGCGTGGGTGATCATCCAGTGCCGTGAAGTTCGCGGCGCGCACCTCGTCATCCCACAGCAGCGTCTGCAGCAGCAGCACTTCGCCGTGCACGCGCAGGGCCGCGAGCCGTGTCTTCTGTCGCAACGCGAAGTGCACGATGGCCGTGCGGTCGGTCTCTTCGAGCGTGCGCCGCAGCAGCACGTAAGCTTTCGACGACTTCGAGTCGGGTTCGAGAAAGTAGCTGCGATCGAACCGGATCGGGTCGACCTGGTCGCTCGGAACAAATTCCACCACGTCGATCTCCCGGCTCTTCTCGGCCGGCAGCGACAGAAGATCGTCGGGCGTGATGATCACCGTCTTGTCGCCATCGTCGTAGGCCTTCTCGATGTGGTCGTACGTCACGACCTCACCGCAGATGTCGCAGCGTCGCTGGTACCGGATGCGCCCGCCATCTTTGTCGTGAACCTGGTGCAGCTCGATGTCGTGATCTTCTGTCGCGCTGTAGACCTTCACGGGCACGTTCACCAGGCCGAACGTGACGGCGCCCTTCCAAATGGATCTCATGAGCCCAGTGTTCACCCGCGGCGTGTCAAGAGGCTAGAGACTTGACAACCGGCAGCGGCATGATGGGCCCATGGCGGCCACGAAGAAGAGCGGTGCCGGTGCCAGTGCGGGCGCGGGCGATGAGGTCGTCGTCAGCGTCGGCGGGCATCGGCTGAAACTGACGCACCTCGAGAAGGTGCTCTACCCCGAGACCGGCACCACCAAGGCGGATGTTCTGCAGTACTACTCGGCCATCGCCGACGTGATGCTGCCTCACGTGCGCGATCGCGCCGCGACCCGCAAGCGCTGGGTGAACGGCGTAGGCACCGAGGCGCACCCCGGCCAGATGTTCTTTCAGAAGAACCTCGACGACGGCACGCCCAGCTGGGTGAAGCGGCGTACTATTGCGCACTCCGACCACGACAACGAGTACCCGCTGGTGAACGACCTCGCCACGCTGACCTGGCTCGCGCAGATCGCCGCGCTCGAGGTGCATGTTCCGCAGTGGCGGTTCGGCCGGGCCGGTGCTGCGTTGAACCCCGACCGGCTCGTGCTCGACCTCGACCCCGGCGACGGCGTGGGGCTGCCGGAATGCGCCGAGGTGGCTCGGTTCGCGCGCACCATTCTGCAGGGCATGGGGCTCGAACCGTTTCCGGTCACGAGCGGGAGCAAGGGCATCCACTTGTATGCGGCGCTCGACGGTTCGCAGAGCTCGGAGCAGGTCTCGGCCGTGGCGCATGAGCTGGCGCGGGTACTGGAGGCCGATCATCCCGAACTCGTCGTCAGCGACATGAAGAAGTCGCTGAGGGTCGGCCGCGTGCTCGTCGACTGGAGTCAGAACAGCGCCGCGAAGACCACGGTGGCGCCGTACTCGTTGCGGGGGCGTTCGCGGCCGACGGTTGCGGCGCCGCGAACGTGGCGGGAGCTCGCGTCGGCGTCGCTCGCGCAGCTCGACTACACCGAAGTGCTCGCGAGGGTGAAGCGGCGGGGCGACCCACTGGCCGAGGGGCTGGGGGAGCAGCTGGGGGAGCAGCGTGCTGCCTCTCCCGCTGTCGATGGCTCGGTACCCGACGCCCAGCAGCCCGACCGTCTGCACACCTACCGCAGTATGCGAGATGCGTCGAAGACGCCTGAGCCGGTTCCGGATGCCCGGCCGGCCACCACCGCCACCAACAGTTTCGTCATTCAGAAGCACGACGCCTCCCGACTGCACTACGACTTTCGGCTCGAGCACGACGGGGTGCTCGTCTCGTGGGCGATTCCGAAAGGGCCGCCCACCAAGTCGGGGCAGAACCACCTCGCGGTGCAGACCGAAGACCACCCGCTCGAGTACGGCTCGTTCGAGGGCACGATCCCGAAGGATGAATACGGTGGCGGCACGGTCGAGATCTGGGATGCCGGAACCTACGACCTCGAAAAGTGGCGCGACGGGCGCGAGATCATCGCCACCCTGCACGGCACGAAGGCCGGCGGGCTCGGCGGCGATCGCAAGTTCGCTCTCATCCACACCGGCAGCGGTAAAGGCGCGAAGGCTGAGCAGAATTGGTTGATCCACCTGATGCAGCCCCAGTACAGCGCCGCGAGCGAGAAGCGCCACGCGCACCTCCCGCCGCAGCCCGACGACGAGGCGCCCGCCCTGAACGCCGCGCTCGCGGCAGCAGACACGCCCGCGAAGCCGATCGCCCCCATGCTTGCCACCCTGGGAGCGGCGGCCGACTTCGCCGATCACTCCGACGCCGACGACTGGGCGTACGAAATGAAGTGGGACGGCATTCGTGCCATCGCCACGCTCGACTCCCGCGGTGTGCGGCTCGCCAGCCGCAACGGCCACGACATCACGGCGCAGTATCCCGACCTGGCGGTGCCGCTGGCCGCGGCCCTCGGTTCGCACGAAGCCGTTGTCGACGGTGAGATCGTCGCGTTCGACCCCTCTGGCCGCCCCAGCTTCAGCCGCCTGCAGCAGCGCATGAACCTGCAGGGCGAGGCCGACGTGAAGCGGGCCGTCGCGGCCGTCACGGTGCACCTCGTGCTGTTCGACATCGTGCACCTCGACGGCCGCTCGCTGGTGCGTGAGACGTACGATTCCCGCCGCGCCCTTCTCGAGAGCACCGTGACTCCGGATGCCCGCTCACTCGTTGTGGTGCCAGCAGCGTTTGCCGGAGACTTCGATGCCGCCTTCGCCAGCAGCAAACAGCTCGGCCTCGAGGGTGTTGTGGCGAAGAAGCATGACGGCAGCTACGGCCCGGGGCGCCGTTCCCATTCGTGGGTCAAGCTCAAGCACCACCGCACGCAGGAAGTCGTCGTGGGTGGGTGGGATCGTCACCGAGCTGCCCGGCCCGAAGTCGAAAGAGCTGCATGCCCGTCGGTTGAAGACGT
>NZ_JASJXO010000029.1:0-43830 GCF_035018625.1 Subtercola sp. RTI3
GGGCGGGAGGCCGGGAGCCGGGGGCACGGGCAACCCGGCCCCGGGCATCCGGTCACTCGAACGCGACGATGAGCTCCACCTCGACGGGCGAGTCGAGCGGCAGAACGGCGACACCCACAGCCGAACGAGCGTGGATGCCCGCCGCCCCGAACACGTCGACCAAGAACTCCGAGGCGCCATTGATCACGCCCGGCTGACCGGTGAACGACGGGTCTGACGCCACGAAACCGGTGACCTTGACCACCTGCGTCACCCGATCGAGCGAGCCGATCACGCTCTGCACCGCGGCCAGAGCGTTGATCGCGGCCGTCTGGGCGAACGCCTTCGCATCTGACGGGTCGACGAGACGCAGCGCGCCGCCCGACGACATGGCGCCGGCACCGGATGCTCCACTCGAGCCGCCCAGAACCCCGACCTTGCCGGTCTGGCTGAGCACCCCGTTCACAAACGGCAGCTGCCCGGCCGTGTAGACCATCGACCCCGCAATGACAGCGGGCGTGTACGCCCCGGCCGGCGGCGACACAGCCGGAATCTCAATTCCCAGCTCGGCGAGCCTCTCGCTCACAGTGCTCATGACGCGTCGCCTTCGGTCTTCCACGAGCCGGCCGCAGCGGCAGCCGACGCAGCGGCAGCGGCTGGCTCAGCACCCTGCAACGGCCGCTTCAGATAGGCCACAATGCCGCCCTGCTCATTGGTGACGATCTGAACGAGCTCCCACCCGTCAGAGCCCCAGTTGTTCAGAATGGCCGCCGTATTGTGAATCATCAGCGGTGTGGTCACGTATTCCCACGTAGTCACGGGGTCTCCTTCTGGCACTTTTTCAGGTTTGTCACCTAGGGTCGATCATATGTCTGCCCCCAAACGTAAGGTTAGCGGCGCGGTCGGAGCCTTACTGGGCCTAGTAGGCATTAGCGCCATCGCTGGTGTCTTGGTCACAGCTATGGTCACGCCCGCTCTCGCCGTCACCGGTCTCGCCGCGAACAACACCATCGGCGTCTTCGAGAACCTCCCGAGCTACATCAAGCCCGACGCTCTCTCACAGACCTCCAGCATCTATGCGAAGAACGCCGACGGCTCTGACGTGCTGCTCGCCTCGTTCTTCGACCAGAACCGCCAGACGGTCGGCTGGACCGACATCTCGCAGAACTTCAAAGACGCCATCGTGTCAACAGAAGACCCGCGTTTCTATGTGCACGGGGGCATGGATGTTCAGAGCACCGTTCGCGCACTCGTCGCGAACACCGTGTCGGGCGGTATCACCTCGGGCGCCTCGACCATCTCGCAGCAGTATGTGAAGAACATCCTGGTGCAACGCGCCGAGGCCATCTCCGACCCGGTCGCCCAGAAGGCCGCCTACGACGACGCCACGGCCACCACGACAGACCGCAAGCTCAAAGAGATGAAGCTTGCCATCGGTCTCGAGAAGGAGTATTCGAAAGACGACATCCTGCTCGGCTACATGAACATCGCACTCTTCGGAGGCCAGATCTACGGCATCCAGGCGGCTTCACGGTACTTCTTCAACGTCAACGCCGACTCGCTCTCCATCGCGCAGGCCGCGAGCCTCGCCGCCATGGTCAACGAACCTGAGGGTCTTCGCATCGACGATCCCACCAAGATCCAGGCCAACAAAGACCGGCGAGACAAAGACGTTCTCGCGTCGATGCTCAAAGAGCACGCCATCTCGCAGACCGAGTTCGACGCTGCCGTCGCCACTCCTGTCGAGCCGCACATCACACCGCCTTCCACCGGCTGCCAAACCGCCTCGAACGGCGCCGGTTTCTTCTGCGACTACGTGAAGCGCATCATCGAGCAAGACCCCACCTTCGGTGCCACCCAAGATGAGCGTGACCACAATCTGAACACCGGTGGTTACAAGATCTATACGACCCTCGACACGAACCTTCAGGCTGCCGCCAACACAGCTGTCAGTGATTACGTGCCCCAGTCGATGAGCAGCGTCGACATCGGTGGCGCGTTCGTGACGGTTGAACCCGGTACCGGCAAGATTCTGGCCATGGCTCAGAACAAGACCTACAGCCAAGACCCATCGGCCGATCCTGCGACAAACACAGCGGTGAACTACAGCACCGACTCTGCTTTCGGTGGCTCAACGGGCTTTCAGAACGGGTCGACGAGCAAAATCTTCGTCATACTCGACTGGTTGAAAACGGGCCATTCACTGGGCGACATCGTCAACGGCGCGAACAACCAGAAGTTCACGACCAGCAACATCCACAACAGTTGCGGGGCCGGCGCACCAGTCGAGGGATACGTCGCAGGTAACGACGCGGGAGAAGCTGGGGGGCGAGCATCCGTTCTCACCCAGTTCGACGACTCCGTCAACAATGCCTTCCTGAACATGGCTACCCAACTCGACCTCTGTGACATCAACGCCATCGCAACTTCGTTTGGGATGCATCGAGCTAATGGCACCCCAATGGATACAGGGCTCTACGCCACCGTCCTCGGCGGCAACGAAGTCGCGCCTCTCACTATGGCCGCCGCCTACGCAGGCGTTGCCAATAAAGGCGCCTTCTGCACCCCCGTCGCCATCTCGAGCATCACCGATGCGACCGGCACCGCCGTCGCAGTGCCACAGACGACCTGCACGCAGGCCATTGACCCCAAGATCGCCGCTGCAGCGATGTACGCGATGCAGAGCGTCGTGCAGAACGGTACGGCCACGACAGGAAATCCGAACGACGGCACCCCGCACTTCGGCAAGACTGGTACTACTGACGCTGAGAAAGACGTCTGGATTGTCGGTGGCACCTCGAAGCTGGTCTCAGCTTCATGGGTCGGAAACGTGAACGGCAACGTCTCGATCAGGCACACCACCGTCACGGGTAACAACGGGCAGGCCGTTGGCAGCGGTTATTCTCGCCTTTACGTCTGGAAGCAGTTCTACAAGGGCACAGCAGACGCCTACGGCGGCGACAGCTTCCCACAGCCCGACTCGAGCCTCACCAAGACGGCAACGGCCACCGTTCCCGACGTCTCCGGCGGCACCATCGACCAGGCCCAGTCCAAACTCACATCAGCGGGCTTCGGCTTCAGTGACGGCGGCCAGGTCGACTCCGACAAACCCGCGGGTCAGGTCGCAAACACCAACCCGTCGGCCGGTTCCAGCGTGGCTAAGGGCTCCAGCGTCACCGCCTACACCAGCAACGGCAAGCTCACCCCGCTCGGTGACACCACCGGCCAATCCACGGCAGCCGCCGCCGCAGCCCTGGCCGGCTGGAACGTCACCACCACAGTGAGCCCAGACCCGAAGTGCACGAGTGACACCATCGTCAGCCAGAACCCCGGCGCGGGCTCCTACAACAAGTCGACGACCCCCGTCGCTGTTGTGGTCTGCCCGAAGAAGTAAGACTGCGGTGACGCCTGTCGCCCGTGCGGCGCTGACCACCCTTGGGTGGTCAGCGGCCGCCGGGATGGGTGCGCTCGCATGGGGCACGCTTGTCGAACGTAACCTCTTCACGCTACGAAGAGTGGATGCCCCCGTACTCCCGCGCGGCGCGACACCGCTCACCGTGCTGCACCTCAGCGACCTGCATCTCGCCCCCTGGCAGCACGAGAAGCAGCGCTGGGTGCGCGCTCTCGCGGCCCTGGAACCCGACCTCATCGTCAACACCGGCGACAACCTTGGGCACACCGAAAGTTACGACGCCCTCACCCATACCCTCGCACCTTTGCACGGCATCCCCGGTGTCTTCGTGAACGGCAGCAACGACTACTGGGCACCCGGCTTTCGCAACCCGTTCCGGTACTTCATGGGCCCATCCAACTCGTCGACGGAGCCGGTGAAGCTCGACCTCGAACGCGAGCAGGCCATTTTTGCCGCCCTTGGTTGGAAAGATCTCAACAATCAAGCGGCAACCCTCGACATCAACGGCACCCACATCGAGTTCTTCGGCGTCGACGACCCCCACCGGCAGTACGACAAGCTCGCCCTCATTCCCCGCGCCCTCGACGAGATGCGCGAAGAGAACGATGACGACTCGAACCGCAACGAGAACTCCCCCCGCCAGGGAACAGGCCAGACCCTCACCATCGGCGTGGCTCATGCGCCCTACCAGCGCGTACTGAACTCGTTCGTCAACAACGGCGCCGAGCTCATGTTCGCGGGCCACACACACGGCGGCCAGGTCTGCGTGCCGGGTTTCGGTGCCCTGGTCACCAACTGCGATATTCCGCGCAGACAGGTGAAGGGGCTCAGCACGTGGCGAAACGGCCGCCGTTCGGCCTACCTGAACGTCTCAGCCGGGCTCGGAACATCCATCTATGCCCCCGTACGGTTTGCCTGCCTTCCTGAGGCAACCCTGCTGACCTTGACCCCCGTGCAATGAACGTCAGAAAAATCAGCTATTCTAAATAGGTTGTTCGGGCCGGTAAAACAGCCCGGGTATCGATCGGGGTATGGCGCAGCTTGGTAGCGCGCGTCGTTCGGGACGACGAGGTCGCAGGTTCAAATCCTGTTACCCCGACAAATGTAAGGGCCGGGATCATTCCCGGCCCTTTTTCTTTTGCAACCAATCCGTTCCCACGCCTACTCCGAATTTCTTATCGTGGCCTTACAGAACCACCGTAATGAAAGCGTTTTCGATGAGCAATCACACACCAGAAGCCAAAACTCGCGGTTCGAGCGCGAACCGCGAGAAGAAGGCTCACCGGCGCGGCCAGTTCTACCGCCCGGAGCTCAGCACTCCGTGGCAACGCTTCACGCACAATCTGGCCGTTAGGGTCGCCGCCGTCGTTCTGGTGGCCGGTGGTACCGCTGCACTGGTGGTGGCAGCCGTCACCCGCTAGCGCCGTCACACACCGTCGGGCAGGATGACCGTCACTCCGTGTCGCTGCAGCGCAGCCGCGATGTCGGCTGGCGGCTCCTTGTCGGTCACGAGGTAGTCTGCACTGCCGAGATCGGCAATGCGCGCGAACAGGGGCGCACCGAACTTCGACGAGTCGGCGAGGATGGCTACGCGGGATGCCCGTGAGATCATTTCGCCCATCATCACGGCCTCGCCCACATTGCTGGTCGAGTATCCCCCGTCGGCCGAGACCGCACCGACCGAGATCAGCGCGAGGTCGCAGCGCAGCTCGAGGTCGCTGTCACGGCCAGCGACCCGAAAGCTAACGGGCCCGACGGTCGACTGGCCGGCCAGCCGAACGGCGCCGCCGAACAGGTAGAGGTCATTCACCGCTTTGGGCGACACCTCCGCCGGAACCCGCAGGTTGTTGGTTGCGATGGTGAGTTCGCGATGGTTGCCAAGGTGCCGGGCCACGGCCAGGCACGTCGTGCCCGCGTTGATCATGATCACCGATGCATTGTCGACGAGGTTCGCAGCAAGCTCACCGATCTTCTCTTTTGCCGAGGTGTGCAGCTGCATGCGCACATCGAGCTTCTTCTCGGTGACGAGCATGGCAGACCGGCTCACCGCCCCGCCGTGGGTTCGCACCAGAATGCCATCAGCATCCAGGTGGTCAAGGTCACGGCGAATCGTGTCTGACGACACACCGAAGCGTGCCGAGAGCATGGCAACGGTGACCTGGTCGACCTCCGTCACGAACGCGGCGATCTCGGCCTTGCGGCCCGCAGGCAGACGGACGGTTTGCGCACTCTTCTCGAATGCAAGACTCTCGCTCATACAGGTATGTCTAGCAGCTTGTTGCGCTCGTGCGCGTATTTATGCGTTTCTTGACACCCAAAGGGCGCACACTCAGCATTCGGCATCCGATCGAGCCGACATTTGCTGTATTTTGCTGCTATTTCCTTATTGACGCCGCATCAATCAGCGAATAACATCAGATTCTGCGCTAATCCGCATAAAACAGCAATAGTTCTTACCGCAACCGCAATCACCGAAGATTGGATGAACATGAGCAACGTCGCTCGAGGCCGTCGGGTCAAAATCGCAGGGGTAGCCCTCGCGACGATGACGGTACTACTCGCCACCGCATGCAGTAGCGGCGGCGGGGGGTCAACAAGTGCAGATGGCAAAGTATCCATCGATTTCTCCCAGTGGTGGGGCTCTGAGCTCCCCGACGGCGATCTGCAGAAGATCGTCACCAGTTTTGAGGCCGCGAACCCCAACATCACGGTCAACCTCCTCACCCAGCCGTACTCCACGCTGCAAGACCAGACCACAACTGCCGGCGTCTCTGGCACCCTGGCCGACGTTGTCGGCCTCGACGGTGCCTGGGTGAACAACCTCGTCAAACAGGGCGCCCTCGACAACCTCAGCACCGAGATGACGTCGACCAACTACGATGCCAGCCAGCTTTCAAGCCAGGTGCAGATCAAAGGCTCCACGTACATGATCCCTGTGGTCAACTTCGTGTACCCCTTATTCACGAACGACGCTCTGCTCGCACAGGCCGGGGTCACGACTCCGCCGGCGACGCGAGACGAGTTTCTGGCCGCCGCCAAGGCGATTACGGCCAAGACCTCAGCGAAGGGCTGGATCCTGCCGCTGGGAACAACGAACCCCAACGGTGTACAGAACGATGTCATGTCGTGGCTCTGGGCATCGGGCGGCAGCATGATGAAAGACGGTCAGCCCGACCTCACCAACGACGGCGTCTCGAGTGCCGTCAACTACGTGAAGTCGCTCTACGACGCGAAGGTTGTCGCTGACGGCACGTTCACGCTGCAGGAGCCCGACAAGGTCACCCAGTTCACGAACGGCCAGGTCGGCATGATGGTCGACTCGCTGGCGCACATCACGACCATTCAGAAGGCGAACCCGAACCTGAAGTTCAGCATCTCCGCCATTCCGGCGACAGATGGTTACACGGGCAAACGCGGCATTCCGTACGCATCCTGGGGCATCGGTGTCTCAGACAAGTCGGCTCACAAGGCTGAAGCGTGGAAGTTCGTGCAGTACCTGATGAGCAAAGAGGTGAACGCCAACGTGTCGAGCCTGGCCCACGGCTTCCCCGGCAACAGCACGGCGACGCCCGACTTCACCGGGTCTGACCCGCTGTACGAACAGGCCTTCAAGATCTACCAGGCCGGCTACCCCGCCAATGAGTTCGTAGGCCTGCCCACCTCCGACCAGCTCATGCGCGACTTCGACACCGCTTTTCAGAAGACCCTGAACGGTGACGGCAGTGTGAGCGACATGCTCTCGGCAACCCAGGCGAGCTGGAAGAAAGCCTTCTAGCCCGCCGAGCCACACCGGTGCAGTTCGGTCGCGCCACAGGTCTCACAGATTCTGTGGCGCGACCGCCCCCTCTTGAAGAAAGAACGGTCATGACAGCTCTACGAACAGGGCGAGTATCGTCGCGGTTCGGATCGTCGCGGCTGGCGAGAAAAGCCACTCCCTACGGATTCGTCGCCCCCACCGCGATTCTCCTCATCGCACTGATGGTGGTGCCCATCGTCTTGGTGATCAGCTACTCGGTCTCGACCGGCTCGATCACCAGCAAAGATGCACCGTTCACCGGCATCACCAACTACGTCACGCTCCTCACGAACCCAGACTTCTGGAACGCGGCCCTCAACACTCTCGTCTTCACCGTCTCGAGCGTTGTCGCCCATCTGCTCATCGGGTTGGGCTTCTCACTGATGCTCAACTCGCGGCTACTGGGTTCGGTGCCACGAGCCATCTTCAGGGTCATCTATATTCTGCCGTGGCTGTTCACAGCGGCGATCATCGCCGTCTTGTGGCGGTTGCTGCTCGACCCGCAGGGCGTCGTCAACTACCTGTTGCAGGCCGTTCACCTCGCCGGCAGCCCCATCGCCTGGTTCGGCGACCCGGGAGCAGCGTTGTTCGCCGTGACGGTCATGAACATCTGGGCGGGGTATCCGTTCTTCATGATCAGCCTTCTCGCAGGCCTCCAGGGCGTGCCCGCTGATCTGTATGAGGCGGCACGGGTCGACGGTGCATCCGGATTCCAACAGTTTCTGAGTGTCACGCTGCCGCAACTGCGGCCCATCATCATCTCGATGGCCATGCTCGATGTGCTCTGGACCACCCAGCAGTTCGCCCTCATCTGGCTCACCACCGGCGGCGGGCCCATCAGCGTCACCGAGATGCTGAGCACCTTCACCTACAAGCTCGCCTTCACGGGCTTCGACTTCTCGATGGCCGCAACGAGCGCCGTGATCGTGCTGATCTTCTCGCTCATCGTCGCCATCTTCTACGTGCGCTCACAACGATCGGAGAGCTGACATGGCTACCGTCACACCTCACCGCCGCCCGCGCAAGATCGGGCTGCGCATCGCGCTCGCCATCGGTCTGCTGGCCGGCGGTGTCTTTGCTGGCTTCCCGGTGTTCTGGATGCTCATCAGCTCGTTCAAGACGAACACCGAGATCTTCGCGTACCCGCCGAAACTCATCACCGAGGGGTTCAGCTTCGATGCCTACCTCGCCGTGCTGGGCGACCCCGAAGAGATTCGTTTCTTCATCAACAGCTACGTCGTCGCACTCTCGGTGACCGCGCTCACAGTGGTGTTCGCCATCCTGGCGGCATATGCGTTCAGTCGGTACGAGTTTCGTGGCAAGAAGGTGCTGAACGTCATCATCATCGGCACCCAGGCTGTGCCGCCGATCGCGCTCATCATCCCGTTCTTCGGGTTGATGGTCTCGCTCGGTCTGTACAACACCTATGCCGGCCTGATTCTCACCTACATCGTGTTCACGCTGCCCTACGCGATCATCATGATGACGGCGTACTTCAACACCCTGCCGAAAGAGCTCGACGAAGCTGTCAAGGTCGACGGGGCCGGTGCGTGGACAGCGCTGTGGCGCATCCTCGTACCCATCTCAGTGCCCGGCATCGTCTCTGTCGCGGTGTACACGTTCATGATCTCGTGGAACGAGTACCTGTTCGCACTGACCCTGACGCGCACCAACGACCTGCGTACGGTGCCCGTCGGAATCCAGCTGCTGATCGGCCAGAACACTTACCACTGGAACCAGATGATGGCCATCTCCATTCTCGGCAGCATCCCGGTTCTCATTCTCTTCCTCGTTTTTCAGCGCTACTTCATCGGTGGCCTCACCTCTGGCTCAGTCAAAACCTGAGCTTCGCGGCATCCGTCGCACCATCCCCCACTAAGGAGCAATACCCGCAATGTTGATGAACGGTAAAGACCTACTCGCTGTCGCGAATGCCAACAACTTCGCCGTGCCGGCGTTCAATGTCAGCGATTACGCCATGATGAACGGCCTCTTCGAGATCAGCGAAGAAAAGAACGCCCCGATGATCATCGCCATTCACCCGGATGAGGTCAGCCACCTTGGCGTCGAGGCGATTCTCGCCATTCGCGAGCGTGCCCACAAGTCGAGCGTTCCCGTGGCCATCCACTGGGATCACGGCGGCTCGTACGAGCAGATGCTCACGGCGATTCAGGCCGGCTTCACGTCGGTGATGATCGACAAGTCGATGCTCCCGTTCGACGAGAACGTGGCCGTGACCAAGCGCGTCGTCGACACGGCGCACGACGTCGGCCTCTCGGTCGAGGGCGAACTGGGTACGATCGGTAAGCTCGACGAAGAGGCCGAAGAGGGCGGGGAGATCATCTACACCGTTCCCGCAGAAGCCGTCGACTTCGTCAAGCTGACCGGCGTCGACAGCCTGGCCATCGCCATCGGAACGAGCCACGGCCTGTACCCGCAAGACCTCGAGCCGAAGCTCCGCATCGACCTGTTGCAGCAGATCAAGGCTCTGCTGCCCATCCCCCTGGTGCTGCACGGCGGGTCGAACAACCCCGACTCCGAGATCGCCGAGGCCGTGAAATACGGCATCAACAAGATCAACATCTCGAGCGACATCAAGGCGGCATACCACGACGCCATGCGTCTTGAACTCGCTAACAAGAGCCTCCGCGAGCCGAATACCATTCAGCCGCCGGCCATCGCTGCCATGAAGAAGGTCGCCGCACACAAGATCGACCTCTTCAACGCCGCCGGCAAGGCTGAGCTGTACTAGCCGCCATGGTGAGCTCCGAAACCGTACTGGGCCTGGGCGGCACGGTCGACTACGAAATCGACTGGAACTCCGCTGTTCTCGAAGGCCTCGCCGCCGAGTACGGCGTCACGGTGTCGGAGCTCACCACCGATCATCCGATCATCACGGAACGCGACCTTCTGGTGTCGGTTCTCGCGATGCTCAAGACCGGTTCCGGAGGAGAGCGCTTCGTCGCCTCCTCCGGCATCGTCGAAACCTTCGCCGCCCGCTTCACCAGCCGAGTCACCCTCGGTGGCACCGGTGTGCGGGCGGCGCTGGCCATGAGGGTGCTCGGCGTCACCAGCACGCTGCACCTGGTCAGCATCGACGACCACGTGCGGCGCCTGCTGCCGCCGGGAATCGACTTCATCAGCAGCGCCGTCACCGACACCACAGACCCGCACCTGATCATCCAGTTTCCCGTCGGAGCCACCGTCTGCCTCGGCGGCACCCTGCTCACCGCGACCCATGCCAACCGACTCATCTACTCGAACGACCCGCCCAACCAGACCCTCTACCTCAGCGACGAACTGCCGTCGGCACTCAGCACCGCGACCCTCTTTCTCATCTCCGGCTTCAATTCGATGCAGGATGCCCAGGCCCTCGACGAGCGCCTCGACCAGCTGCGCTCAGCCCTGTCTCGCCTGGCCCCCGGCTCGACCGTGTTCTACGAAGACTCAGGCTTTCACCGCCCCGAATTCAGCCCGCGCGTGCGCGCCGCGCTGCTCGACGCCATCGACGTGTACTCGCTGAACGAAGACGAACTCGAGACCCACCTCGGCCACCCGGTCGACCTGCTCGACCCGCACGCCGTGCGCTCTGCGCTCGACGACGTTGCCCGCCTTATCCCCGCACGTCACCTGATTGTGCACACCAAATACTTCAGCGCCGCCATCGGCGAACGCCCCGAGCTCTACCGCGAGGCACTGCGTGGGGGCATCCTCATGGCGAGCACCCGCTACCGCTTCGGCGACGGCTTCACCCGCGCCGACTACGACGGCATGGCCGCCGAGCGCGTCAGCCCCGCCGGGGCTATCGTCGCGGCGGCGCTCTCGCCTGCGGCGCCTCCGGCTATGGCCGGGGCCGCCACACCGGCGGTTTCGGCACCCGGCGCCCCGCCCGAGGCGGCCACGCCCGAGCCCGCCCTGCCCGACGCATCCGCGCCCTTGGGTGCTGCACGAACCATTGTCTGCATCCCCGCCTTTCAGCTCGACGACCCCACCCCCACCACCATCGGCCTCGGCGACTCCTTCGTGGGTGGCTTCATCGCGGCCCTTCGTCGCGGCCGCGCGCTATAGCCCTCCTCGCGCACCCATGCCCTCGAGGCTTTTCGAAATGCGACTCAACGGTGGTTGAGTTGCGCCCTGCGGCTGCTTCCACCGCCCAAATCGACACGTGGGCGCAACTCAACGTCGCGCAGAGCCGCCCGATCGCGGGGTGGCACGAGGAGAGAGCGTGCGGCGCCGAAGAATGCCGAAAGTAGCAATGGTGAGGCCTGCGACGACCGCGACGAGCCCGCCTGCCGCCACGGGCGCGACGTCGAGCCCCGTTTGAGCGAGGGCTCCCCCCGAGCCGCCCGCACCGCTGCCATCCGATCCGCTACCGCCAAGCCCACTACCACCAGACCCGCTACCGCCTGTTGCGCCGGAGCCCCCGCCCGTACCGCCACCCGGCACCGGAGGCTGAGACGTCGTCGTGGGAGTGGGCGTCTCAGTAGGAGTGGGCGTAGAAGGCGGCACCGCGACGGCCAGCGAACGTTCGAACACCTGCAGGTGCGTCGACGGTTCACCCGTGAGTGGAGCGAAGCTTGTCATCGTTGCGTGCAGGCCGTCAGCAGACAGCGTGCCGATCACCGTGTCGAGAGCACCCGCAGCGCCAGCAGCGTCGACGCTGACCAGCTCCAGCGCGTGCGCAATCGCCGACCACCGGTACGCCTGTGACTTTCCCGAAGGGGGCTTCGTCGACAGGTTGCCCGCACCACTGAGAACCAGTACGTAATCGCCATTCACCGAGACCGATGTCGCAACCGCATCGGCATCGGCCGCCCTCGTACCCGCCGGATCCAGGCTGATCATCTGCGGTTCGCTGCTCGCCAGCCGTTCGAGATAGACCTCCGCGTGCCCGCCGTTTGCCGTGCTTGTAAGGTGCGCCCTCGACGTAAAAGCGACCGTTGTTCCGTCGGCTGAGATCACGGGCAGAACCGAATCACCATCACCGGCAGTCGACGAGCTGCCGGGCGCCGTGCTCAGCAGTCTGGCCCGGCCGCCTGCCGCATCCGCCACGTAAACCTGCGACGACGCTCCCGGCGCGATGTTCGTCACATCGCTCGCGAGCGTGGCGAAGACCACAAGGCCCCCGTCACCCGAAATCGATGGTGCCCCACCCGCATCGGCATTCATGCCGGTCGCAGCCGCCGCAATGCTCGTTGACACTAGTCGAGTCGAGCCCGATACGAGGTCACGCACAAACACTTGCGCATAGCCGCCCGTCGCGTCTGAGGTGAGGTCTGTAGCTTTCGAGTCGAAGACCAGATGGCTTCCATCGGCCGAGATCTCACCGAATTGCGAATCACCATTGGCTCCGGTGGGAGTCACGACGCCTACTCCCGCCACGCTGGCAAGGCTCGTCATATTCAACACGGTGTCGCGCACATAGATCTGGCTGTGGCCACCGCTCGGCACCGCGGTCAGATCGGTCGCACCCGATTCGAAGACCACGTACCGACCATCGGCCGAGATCGACGTGACCTCTGAATCGCTGTTTGCGCCGTCGACCGAGCCGGCGGCCGCCGTCACGAGAATCGTCACACCGGTTGACTGGTCACGGAGGTAACCCTGCCGGTGGCTGGCGGTCGCCACCACCACCAGGTCGGTCGCATTCGAGTTGAACGCGACGAAGCGACCGTTCTGAGATACGAAGCTCTGCACCGAGTCTGCGTTTCCGCCACCCATCGCATTCGCCGCCTGGTCGGTGCTCATCATGACAGTGGTGCCGGTCGTGACCTTTTCGGCGTAAACCTGAAGGTACCCATTCGACGAAGTGGAGCTGACGTCGTTCGCCGCAGAAGTGAACGTCACCGTCGACCCGTCCGCTGACACCACAGCCCCGAACGAATTGTCGTCACCACCTGCTGCCGTCGAGCCCACCCGCCGGCTGAGCACGACGGGCGCTCCTGACAGGCCGGCAGAATAAACTTGAGCGTGGCCTGCCTGAGGCGGATCAGTGAGGTCAGTCGCAGTCGAGCTGAACGTGACGAGACCTCCGTCGTTAGAGATGCTGATGTCGATTCCGCCCGCGTCAGAGTCGCCCCCGCTCGGTGTGGTTGCCGTCGAGCGGCTCAGCAGCGTGGTGGATCCGGCGCCCACGTCACGGCGATACACCTGCTGATGCCCGCCCGTGGCAATGGTGGTGAGATCGGTGGCTGACGAAGAGAACGACACGATTCCGTTCTCCGAGATCGCCACGCCCACCGAGTCGCCATCGGCTCCCGACGACCCGGTTCTGTCGAGGCTGACGAGAGTTGTGGCAGAGGCAGTTGTGTCTCGAACATAGATCTGCCGAAATTTGTGGGTGGCGAAAGGCGTCAGGTCTGTCGCGGCCGAGGCGAAGGCAATACGACTCCCGTCATTCGAGATCGCCAGTCCGGCCACGCAGTCGCCAGCGCCGCCCGACGGAATTCCAGCGTCACTCAGGCTGATCATCGAGGTGGCATGTGCTGTCACGTCGCGCTCGAAGACCTGCGAATAGCCATGTGTACTGACGCTCGTCAGATTGCTCGCGGCTGTCGTGAACGCGATGTCGTGTGCGTCTGCCGAGATCACGGCCTGCAGCACGTCATCTGAGGCACCTACCGGCGTGGCCGTCTGGCTCACGCTGGCCAAGATGGTGGTGGAGGTCGTCAGGTCTCTGACAAACGCTTGGATGTGACCCCCGGTATCTTCGGTGACGGCATCGGTGGCCGCTGTGAGATACGAGACGAATCGCCCGTCGGCTGAGATACTCGGCGACTGGGTGTCGTTGTTCACACCCGTACCGTCGGTGAGATTCACACTCACGAGCACTATTTCGCCCGTGAGTGTGTCGCGGCGAAAGATCTGTCGGTGGCCGTGGGAGTCAGACGAGGTCAGGGTCGTCGCGGTTGAACCGAACGCAACAAAGCGCCCGTTCGAAGAAATTGCGGAGACGGCTGAGTCGGCGTTGCCGCCCGCCGGCAGGTGAGCACTCACCAACGCTGTCGTGCCGATCGTGGGAACGGATGCCGCGGCGTTCATCGCCACTGCTGCAAGCGATCCGACCAGCGCGATCGATCCGATAGCGGCGACGGCGATCACATGCCCGAACGACGGCATGCGATGCGTAGACGAAGCAGACACGAGACTCCCAGCGTGGTGCGGCCCCCGGGCAGAGTGCCCCGAAGTGATGACCCCTCACCTTATGCCCAATACCAACTTATTCTCAACTTCATCCGACGTCAACGGTCACGCGGCGCGACGTCAGACGCTCACGGAGTCGCCGAGGCGACCGTCGCTCTCCTCGAGGTAGCAGGCGCCGCAGAGCGACTCGTAGGTCACGTGGTCACCGTCGATGGCGACCTGGTCACCGTCGAAGACGAAGAAGCCGTTCACGAGGCGGGCGTTGAAGATGGCTTTGCGGCCGCAGCGGCAGATGGTCTTGAGTTCTTCGAGGCTGTGCGCGACTTCGAGCAGGCGCCGGCTGCCCGGGAACGCAGCGGTCAGAAAGTCGGTGCGAATGCCGTACGCGAGAACCGGGATGCCGTCGACCAACGCGATGCGCAAGGCATCGTCGACCTGCGAACGCGACAGAAACTGCGCCTCATCGATGAGCAGGCAGCTGACGGGTTCGGGGCCGGGAGCGGCTTCGGCCCGACTCCAGAACGCCTCACGCAGCGACTGACCCGGCTCGATGAGAAAGTCGACCGCGCGGTTCACTCCGAGCCGCGACACGATACCGTGGTCGCCTTTCGTGTCGGTCGCCGGCTTCGTGATGAGCACGCGGTGCCCACGCTCTTCATAGTTGTAGGCGGCCTGAAGCAGCGCCGTGCTCTTGCCGCTGTTCATAGCCCCGTACCGAAAATAGAGTTTTGCCACCTGTCAACCTTAAAGCCCTCAGAACAGGGTGGGCGGATGTCCAGCCCCAGCCGTGCCGTCTGCACCATCGCCGTTAGGCACAGAAGCATCACGACGATGTGCCGACCGCGACGAGTCGAACCGGCCCGTACTGCTCGCCACATCGGCCCACTTCAGCCCCGGAGCGCCCGCCAGCGCCACCCCCGACCCCTCCTCCACGCCGTCGAGCCGATGCCGCGCCATGAGCGGCCGAATGCGCCGTCCCAGCCACGCGCGGTACTCCTTCGGCGCATACGACGACGCCCCGAAGTACATCGAGCGGTACTCCGCCACGAGCTCCGGATGCTCCCGCCCCAGCCACTGCATGAACCAGGGCTTCACCCCGGGCCGCAAGTGCAGCGCCGAGTACATGACGCCGGTCGCCCCGGCCTCTTTCACCATCGCCAGCGCACGGTCGAGGTGTGTGGTGGTGTCGGTGAGGTGCGGGATGATCGGCATCAGAAAAACCGAACACGAAAGCCCGGCATCCCGAACCGCCCGCACCGTGGCCAGCCGCGCCTTGGCCGACGGCGTGCCCGGCTCGATCGACTGCTGCAGCTCGTCGTCGTACACCGCGATCGACATGGCGATGTCGACCGGAACCGCCCGCGACGCTTCGACCAGCAACCCGAGGTCGCGTCGCAGCAGCGTACCTTTGGTCAAGATGGAGAACGGCGTGCCCGATGCCGCGAGCGCCTCGATGATGCCGGGCATCAGCTTGTAGCGGCCCTCTGCCCGCTGGTACGGGTCGGTGTTTGTTCCGAGCGCCACCGGATGCCGCCCCCAGCTGGGCTTCGCAAGCTCGCGCCGCAGCACCTCGGCCACGTTGATCTTCACGATGATCTGGCTGTCGAAGTCGGTGCCGGCATCGAGGTCGAGGTATGTGTGCGTGGGTCTCGCGAAGCAGTACGTGCAGGCATGACTGCAGCCCCGGTAGGGGTTGATCGTGTACCCGAACGGCATGGCGCTCTGGCCCGGAACCTTGTTCAGCGCCGACTTCGCCACCACCTCGTGAAAGGTCATCCCGGCGAACTCGGGCGTCTGAACCGAACGCACCAGGTTGTTCAGCCGCGCGAGCCCGGGCAGGGCGGAGTCGTTCTCGACACCCAGTTGCTGCCCACTCCACCGCATGCCCTCATTCGAACATACTTTCGAATGTCGCGCAAGCTACGCGTACCGGGGTTAACAAAATCAAGCGCTCCATGCGGCTGAGGGGTGTCAGCAGCACAGAACGCTTGACTTCTAGAAGTGTGCAGAGGTGCGGGCCCCATCGCAGTTAGAGCCTTCACTCTCTGCACAGGAAGGGATTCGAAACCCTCCCCCCATCGGATTGGTCGACTCTGAAAAGATTTCAGAGTTTTTTCGAGGCCCGTTCCCGTCGCCGCGCACGAACGAGAACAACGGCGACCCCCGCAATGGCGAGCAGCACGATCACACCCGCAATCGACACGATCAGCACCGCATTCACCCCCGCCTCAGACCCGCCCGCTGCCGCGTTCGGCAGCGCCGTGATGCGCGAATTGTCGACTGCCCCGCCGCACGAGGGCGCGGTGGCACTGCCCATCGCCGCGGCGGTTCCGGCGGGCGGGCTGTACGTGAACCCGATCGAATTCGACACCGGATGCCCGTCTGACGACACGATCTGCCACGTCATCGTGTACCGGCCAGCTGCCCCCAGCGCCACGGGCACGCTCACGTCGTGGCTCAGGATGCTCGCGCACCCCGTCTCGTAGTGCGTGGTCTGGGCATCCGGCCCCGTCACCTCGAGAATCGCCGACGAGCTGTCACCCGAAAGGTCGAGCACCAGGTCGTTGAACGTCAGCGAGACCGAGGTGAGGGGCGTCGTGACCGTGGAGTCGGCCGTGGGCGTGCTGCTCACCAGGTAGTCGTGGGCGCTGGCGCTGGTCACGGGAACCAAAGCGAGCGCGCCCGCAAGCGCAGCACCGAGCAGAACCCCAGCAACCGTACGTCGACTACGCAACGTTCGCCCCGCGCTTCTTCGTCACCGCGAGCACCGCGACGACGAGCGCGATGGCGCCGAGCGCCAGCCCCGCGATTCCGAGCCCGATCGCGAGCGCCGACGTACCGTCGCCCGTCGCCGCAGCAGCAGTCGTGCCAGCCCCCTGCGTCATGACGGCTCCCGCAGCCCCCGGCGACGCCGTCGCCGTCACCGACGCACCAGCACCGGCACCCGAAGAAGCAGCCGCAACCGGCGGCGCATCGTTCACGTACACCGTCGGTGCCGGGTTCTCCGGTTCCACCCCCGAAGCGGGCGTCGGCTCGGCCCAGTCGACCACGCTGCCATCAGAATACGTCTGGTGCGTCGGCAGCACGATGCTTCCCGTGCTGGGTATGGGCCCCGCCGAGATGGCGAACGTCAGAAACTGCCCCGGCGCGATTGCCGCGGGAGCACCAGTAGCCGTCCAGGTGATCTTCGTGGGGGCCTCCGTCACCGTGCCGTCATCGGTCTTCACCGGCGTGGCCAGTGTCGACGAGGTCACTTCGGTCGTCCATCCGGCAACCGGCTCGTACGAAACGCTGCCGAACGGAGTGTCGGTGGGCAGATCGACCTCGAGTTTGACCGTGCTGGCCGTGGCCGACTCAGTAGGAACCTTGAACGTGAGAGTGCTGTAGCTGCCCGCCGCCGCCTGGTCGGGGTCGACGTGCACGTGGGCGCTGGCCGCAAGCGGAGCCCCCACAGCGAGGGCGAAAGCAACAGACGTGGTGCAGATCGCGCGCGCGATCGAAATCTTCTTCATGGTGAATCCGTTTCTCAGCCGCCACTTCGGGCGACCGGCAAGTGTGAACAGGGTCTACGCAGAGACGTGCTGCCACACCGGGGGGCCACGATGCCGAAGTGAACCCAGAAACACGCCGAGGTCGAGCGGATGATCGGGGGCCCGCGTACCGTGCGGCACCGCCCGGGCATCCGGTGTCGCCGGTTCGACGAAAACCAGCTGCCTGAACCGCCGCACCCGAAGGGCAGCGGAGTTGTACAGCCCCCAGAACGCCAGCTCACCACGGCGAAGCGCCACGATCGTGACGAGGGCGGCGACGGCGTGCGCGAGCCACATCCATGAACAGGGCTGCATCGCCGAGCCGGCCCCGATGCTCGCCGCTCCGGCCGCGCTCTGGTCGAAGAGCATGCTGACGAGGGCCGAGCCGTGGCTCATGCCGGCCATCTCGCCGGTCATCGGTTCGCTGGGCGACAGGGCAGCGCTGCCGGCGCCCACGGTGAAGAGCAGATGAAGCGCAACCTGGCTGAAGGCCACCGAGAGGGCCAGCCGGGGCAGCGACAGGCGCTTGCCGGCGAGCGCCACGCACACCAGGCTGGAGAAGGCGAGGGCCAGGGCGAGGCCCACAGTTCCGGGCGCCATGCCGCCGGCGGCCACGTGCGAGAGGGCGGCCACGAACACCGAGACGCCCGCGGCGATGAGCCCACGGAGCACCCGTGCCGCTCTGCTCGTCATGCCGCTCCTGCCGTCGTGCTGCCGCTTTTCGCCCCAGTCTACAAAGCGTAGAACACAGAGCCCAGCCCTGTCGTACAGCCTCCCGCACGGCCCAGCCGATATTGTGTTGCCGACGACGCGCGTGCGTCGATGCACCGCACCGCAGGAGCCCCATGTTCGACTCGTTACTCAACCTCAACATCGTGCAGGGCCCCGTCATCATCGGCTTCGCGGCCACTGCCGCCGTCTTCGGTCTGTACCTGCTCATCCGCCGCCCCGGCCGGCGCTGGATCGTCACCGCAGCATCCGGCCTCGTCGGCGGCGCCCTGGCCGGCATCGTCACCCTCGTCATCACCGTGTACCTGCTCGACCTGTTCGGCACCCGCCTGTCGCCTTTGGTCGATTCCGTCATCGTTCTCACCTTCGCTGCCGTGGGCCTCGCCATCGTCAACCTGTGGCTCTCGAGGTGGTGGCGCAAACTCATCGCCGTGCTCGGCATCGCGGTCTTCATCGCCACCGGAACCCTCGGCGTCAACGCCGTCTACGGCCTCAACAAGACCGTCGCTGCCTTCTTCGGGGTCACCAACGCGAAGCCGCTCGTACTTCCGTCGGCATCGGGAACCCCCACCCCGGCACCCGTCGTCGACCCGAACGCACCCCTCTACGAGAGCTGGATGCCCCCGGCCGACCTCCCCGCCACCGGTCAGCTCGGCACGGTGAACATTCCCCACGACGTCTCGGGCTTCATCGCACGAACCGCGCTCGCGTACGTACCCCCGGCGGGGCTCGTGGCGAATGCGCCGGCACTGCCGGTGATCATCCAGCTGAATGGACAACCGGGAAGCCCCGGCCTTGACGACCCCAAGGTCATCCTCGACAAGCTCGCCGCGGCGAACAGAGGCCTCGCCCCCATCGTGGTGAACCCCGACCAGCTCGGCGACGACACCAAAGACCCGCTCTGCCTCGACACCTCGAAAGGCAACGTCGAGACCTACCTCATGAAAGACGTGGTTCCGTGGGTGAAGGCGCACTTCAACGTGCTCTCAGATCCCAAAGACTGGACCATCATGGGGTTCTCGAACGGCGGCATGTGCGCGTCATACTTCGGCGCGAAATACCCCAGCACATTCGGCAACTTCGTCGACATCTCGGGAGATGAATACCAGGGCGTCGACGACAAGTCGACCCTGAAGAAGATGTTCGGCGGCAACCAGGCGGCCTACGAGGCGGTGTGGCCCACCACCATCATGTCGAAGTCGACGTACCCCGATTCGTGGGCGGTGTTCGCTGTGGGAGCTGACGACGCCGAGGCCATCCCGGGTGTGAAGACGAACTACGACGCCGCTGTGGCGGCCGGAATCCACGCAACATACACAGCCATACCCGGCAGCGGGCACGACAACACCGCCCTCGACGGCGGGCTCTCGGCCGGCTACACCCTGATCTACCAACGCGGTGGGTTGTCGGCGCCGCCGACGGGCTGATCACGCGGTGATCTTGCGATACGCGCGGGCACGGTAGCGTGAACCTATGGTGTCGCTCGTATCGGTAGTCGCGCTCGGCACGCCGTTCGTCGTGGAGCTTGACGGCGTCACCCCCACCGAGGTGTCGCAGTTCGTCGAGTCGTGGGCCCGGTGCTCTGGTGAGCTCGTCAGCGAGGCCCCCGAAGGCGCCACAGTGTTGCGTGCCATCGTGACCGCTCCCCCTTCGGCGGCCGCTCCGGATGCCCCGCTCGAGAGCCCCGTCTCCGCAACTTCCGGCGCAGCCGTGCCCCCACCCTCAGCCGAGCCAGCCCCAGGCCTCGCTCCAGCCCCAGCCCCAGCCCCAGCTCCAGCTCCAGCCCCAGCTCCAGACGTCATCACCGCCGTGTCGTTCCGCGCCCTCGCCGACCAGCTCTCCGGCCTCATCACCCGCACGGCCATCGATGCCCAGCGCAACTCGCTTCTCATGCTGCACGCCGGTGCGGTCGCCGACCCGGCGACCGGCAACGTGGTCGCCTTCCTCGGCCCATCGGGCCGCGGAAAGACCACCGCCTCCATCGCCCTCGGCCGCGCCTTCGGCTACGTCACAGACGAAACCCTCGCCGTGCGTGACGACCTCAGCGTGCTGCCCTACGGCAAGCCGCTCTCGGTGAAGCAGCCCCCGCCCGAGCGATGGAAAGACCAAGTGAGCCCGGCCACCCTCGGCCTGAGGGTGCCGCCGCCGGCACTGAGGCTGGTCGCCGTGCTGCTTCTCGACCGGAGACCCGCGTCGGGGAGCGACGTGGAGCCGGGCATCCGGAGCGTGAGCCTCACTGAGTCGATCGGCGAAGTGGTCGAACAGATCAGCTACCTCTCGCACCGCGACCGCCCGCTCGAGCGCCTGCAGGCCGTCTTCGCCGCGTGCGGCGGCCTCCAACAGGTGACCTACAGCGAAGCCGAAACCCTCGTACCCCTCGTGCGTTCGCTCTTCGCAGACGCCGAGCGCGCCCGCGGAACCACGCCCAGCGTTCGCAGCATCGCCACCGACATCATTCGCGACGGCGACTCGGTCATTGCACTCTCGGGCACAACTGTGCGCGTGATCTCGGGCATCGCCCCCACGATTCTCGAGCACGCCCGGCTGCCGCGAACCCTCACTCAGCTAGAAACCGCGGTCGTCGAGGCCCACGGCGAGGCCCCCGGCGACCGCACGGCCGAGCTTCTCGCTGCTGCCGTCGCCGAACTCGTCACCTCAGAACTGCTCGAATGGATGCCCGGCGAGCCTGATCCTGACCGGCCCTGAGCCCGGCCACCACCGGCCACCGGTGGCCGGGTCAAACCCTCAGCGGCGAACCCTCGCCCGCCGCGCATCCGCTGCACGCAGAGTGCCGGGCCGCATGGCGACGGGGCGGTACCCGTCGGTCAGTACCTCGATGAACGTCGCAACGATGGCCGCAACGGCCAACACGACAAGAACGATGATGAACAGCATGGTCTTCTCCTACCTGAGTGCGAATCGGTATGACCGACAGTCGTCTCTAAGCGGGGTTCGCGTCATGCAGCGATCGCCCTATTCTGCGGCTGTTCGCGCGCCGGGTGCTGCCTCTCGTCTACGCATCGCCCGGCTACACCCCGCTGCGGGCAAGGTACGCGGCCTCGGTGCGCGTCGCGGCACCCGTCTTTCGCAGAATGTTCGACACGTGCACACTCGCCGTCTTGGTGCTGATGAACAACTGTTCAGCGATCTGCCGGTTGCTCAAACCCTGGGCGAGGAGCACGAGCACCTGCCTCTCGCGTTCGGTGAGCAGTGCGTCGAGCGACGTATGGTCAACGATGGAGCCGGCCCCACGCCCGGCCGACCCGGTTGACCCTGTTGATCCGGCCGACCCGGTCGACCCGGTCGACTCTGCTCCGACCCTGTGTTTCAGATCGATCACCCGCTGCGCCACCGAGGTGAGGCCGATGCGGTCGGCAGTGGAGTGCGCCTCGTCGGCCCAGCGGCGAGCGGATGCCCGATCACCCGCATTCGCGTACGCTTCGGCCAATCGAGCTTTCGTGTACGGCCCGAGTTGAGCCGGGGCGGTGGAGGCTGCCGAGGCAGCGACCGCGAGCATCCACAGTTCAGGGTCTGTTCCAGAACCGCGCGGGCCCCCGAGCTCGGCATCGAACACCGCGACCGTTGCGGCCGCTGTCGGCCAGGCGGCAGCGGCGGCGAGCACCTCACGGAGTTCGGCCTCGAGAGTCGAACCAGAACCAGAATACGAAGCGGCACCAGCGGAGCGCGGCGAGACCAGCTCGATACCGCGACCGCGGGCGGCCGCCAGAACACGCGCCGCGACCGGCAGCACCCCGAGGTCGTAGGGAGCGAACGAGCGGTGTTCACTGTCGAGCAGCACGCTCACCTCGCTCCACGCCTCACGAATCTCGCCCCGAGCCAGAGCTATCTCACCGGCGACAGCCGCAAACCCCAGCCGGGACTGCATGTCGATGCGCAACTGCAACCGCAGCCCCTTTCGCCAGCCCCGCAGCAGACGTTCGGCCTGCGCCGAATCGCCCGACCACAGCACCGCCCGCAGTTTGAGGCGCTGGAGGTGGGCGCTGTATCCGATAGGCGGATCGAGTTCGAGAGCGCGCTCGAGCAACTCGTTCGCCCGCGTCGACTCACCGAGGGCGAAAAGCGGCTCAATGATGTTCGACAGCAGAATGATGCCGGAGGTGCGTTCGACTCCCCGTTGCCGAGCGTGCTCAGCCCCCTCTTCAGCGGTGCGAATCGAGTCGTCGAAGCGGCCCAGAAGGTTGAGCGCGCCCGACTGGTTCACGAAGTAGCGCAGTCGTGCCGAATCGTTGCCCCCGGCAAGCTGGCCCGCCAACGCGAGGTCGGCCAGCCCCGCCTCGACGTCACCGCGACCGAAGCGGGAGATTCCCCGAATGTTGGCCGCCACCGATTTTCGCGGTTCAGCATCGACCGCGACAGCTTCGGCAAGCGCGCGGTCGGCCGTTTCGATCGCTTCGTCGAACCGTGCCTCGAGCATCAGTCGCGCAGCCAGCTCCCCGAGAATATTCGCGCGCAGAACGCTCTGCGGCCGCAGGTGCAGCACGTCGAGCGCCTCCCGAAGCAGCGCGATCGACCCCACCTGCCCCACATTCGCGAGATACGAGGCTTTGTCTCGCAGCATTCGCGCGTAGGGCTCGGCGTTGCCCGACGGCCCACACAGCGCGAGCGCCTCGTTGATCAGAGCGATGGCGCGCTCGCTCTCGCCGGCATTTCGCAGAAGGTACGAGGTCTCTGAAAGTAACTCGACGCGGCTGCGCCCTGCAAGTCCCTCGGCGTCAGCCACCTGATCCCAGAACTCCAGGGCTCGCTCACCGAGCCGCGCCGCTGCGAGAAACGCGAACGAGTTCTTGGCCTGCACCATCGCGGTGATCGACCACTCGAACGCCCGGTGGGCATTGTGAGCGAGCATCCAATGGTACGAAATCGCCGTTGCGTCATCGGGACCCAGAGCGTTGGCATAGCTCGTGTGAAAGCGCACCCGTTCGCCCGGCAGCAGCTGTTCATGCACCGCCTCCCGCACCAGCGAGTGCCGAAACCGGTACGCCGTGTCGTCGACGACCAGCACATTCGCGGCCACCGCCTCGCTGGCGGCGGCGTCTATCTCGTCGGCGCTCTGCTCGCTGACGCGCGAGAGCAGCTCGTGCTCGACGCGCACTCCCCCGGCGGCCAGCAAGCGGGTGAGGCGCTCTGCCCCTTCACTCATCGTTTCATAGCGGGCCAGCAGAATCTCTCGCAGCGTTTCAGGAAAGCTGTCGGCCCTCAGGTACGCCTCGCAGCCGACCAGTTCTTCGATGAAGAACGGAACCCCGTCGGTACGCTCGAAGATCACGCCGACGTCGGAGCTGTCAAGCGGCGCCCCGTTCAGCGCGGTGATGAGTTGCCGCGACTGACGGCGAGTGAGCCTGGCCAATTCGCGTCGAGACACCCGCCGGTTGCGGTCGAGCTCGGGCAGCCAGGCTCTCAACGTGCCTCCGCGCGCCAATTCGTCACTTCGAAAAGTGAAGACGAACAGAATGCGGCCATTCTCGATGACGCGCACCAAGAATCGCAACAGCGCGAGCGTGGCTTGGTCGGCCCAGTGCAGGTCTTCGATGATGACGACCAGTGGATGCTCGGCGGCAGCATTCTCGAGCGTCGCCGCCACAGCATCGAACAGCAGCCCGGCGCCGGCCTGCTGCCCTGTTTCGGGCGCCACGACCCGACCGCCAAGCTCTGGCAACAGAACGGTGAGCGCATCGCGCGAAGACCCCGCGACGGCTTCGAAGGGGTCGGCGCCGAGCTGGCCGACGAGCGCGCGCAGCACTCCGATGATCGGGGCGTAGGGCGGCGCCGTCGAGTCGAAATCGATGCACTGGCCCCGAAGCACCCTGGCTCGCGAACCCACTCGCTGGCTCACGAACTCGTCGACGAGTCGTGTCTTGCCGATACCTGCTTCGCCACCGAACAGAATGGTGGTGGTACTCGGCTGCGGCGCCTGCTCTGACTGCAGCGCGGCTGCCGTCGACCGTGCGGTGGCGCGGGGCGTGGGCGGGCCGAGAGCGCTGGGTGTGCTGAGAGCACTGGGTGTGCTGAGAGCACTGGGCGCGCTGAGAGCAGTGGGCGCGCCGAGAGCAGTGTCGAGCGCACCACCGAGCGCCTCGAGGTCGGTCTCGCGCCCTACGAGAATGTCGCTGCTGATGATCTGCACTCCCTCATCGTGTCATCTGCCGCCGACACGACGTGCGGCCTCAGCGACGAGGCCCGAACCGACTCCACCACGGTAAGGCGCTGCGGCGGGCGGCACGCTGCTCGTCGAGGCGTTCGGCGGCGACACGGCGGTACTCGAGTTCGCGCGTGAAGCGTTCTTCGTTGGCCTGCTGCAGCCAGAGAAAAGAGGTGTCGGTGACCTGCATGATTGGTGCCCTTCTGTGACCCAGAACCACCGCTCTGGTACAGATGACATTTGCCTCTAAGACCCCCACTCCGCATGAGGAGGTCGCCCTATCTTGCAGAACTCTGCCCGCACCCGGGCGAGCCCTAGCCCAGAATCCAGCCGTCTTTGATCATGCGGCGGCGCAGCTCCATCTTCGAAACCGAGTCGCCGTCGGCGCCAGTGTATTTACGCCGTGCGTGCGAAATATGGGTTCGAACCGTCTCGCTTGAGAGTCCGAACCGCGCGGCGGTCTCGGGCACAGAGGCACCGGAACCCGACACGTATGCCCCCACCACCTGCAGCTCGCGCGCGGTCAGAACAGGAACCGCGACCGGCTCACTGTCGCCGAAGAGTTCGGTGATGCGAACCGGCCGCAACACCGTGTTGCGGTACGCCGACCAGATGGCCGCTGCCACCGCCTCTGACGGCTCTTCGGGCAGCAGGTACGCATGCGCGCCCGCCTCGTAGATGCGACGAATGGCCGGAACATACAGTGACCGCCCCAGCACCACCACCCCGGTGCCGTCGCGCACCAGCGAGCTGACCTTGAACGCCGTCGGGCCCCCGTTGCCGAGCTCGTTGTCGATCACAACCACGTCGGCCACGCCACCGCTGCGGCTCACATAGGTCTCCCACGACTTGGTCCAGCCGTCGACAGAGGCCCCCGGCAGCAGCGTCTTCAGCTGCACGCTGATGGCCTCGGCGACCATACGGCTCTCGTGCACCACGTGCACCCGTATTCGTTTGGGCTTCACCGTCGGCGCCGAGACCCTACCCACGCTCCGGATGCCCAGCCACAGCATGAACGTTAACTGCCGGCATATCTCACCTGCTTTCGACCCCAGCACACGCGTTGCCGCGGAAAATCACTGTAGCAACGGAGCCCAGGCTCGCTCAGCGTGCTCAGCCCATTCGGCAAGATCTGTCGCAAATGGGCGCACGATGGGCCTTGACATGAACCATTCAGCGCATATCTACTACTGTTGACGCGATGCCAAAACGCGCAATGGGTACTTTTCCGTGGGTGATTACCGCGATCGTGGCCTTTGTCGTGCTCGATGCGGCGCTCGTCTACTTCGCGCTCTCCCCTCCCCAGCAGCAGGCCCCGGCCGATTCCGGCAGCGCCCTCGAGACCTCGCTTCCCTCCACGACGGCGACCCCGGTACCGGCGGTCACCGCGACTCCGAGCGCTTCACCGGCGGCCAGCACCGCGCCGACACCCACTCCGACTCAGACTGCGGGTACCTCGCTGAAAACGAGCACGAGCACCCCCGCGCCCACCCCCGGCGCAGCAGCGGGGTACATCACCGACTTCAGCTCCGCGCTCGTGGGCTACCGAGCCACACCCGGCAGCTGCGCCGGCACAAGCACCAGCACGGCAACTGATTCCGTGCTGCAACGCACCAGTGACGGCGGCGCCACCTGGACAACCGTCTCACCCACCAACATCCGCGTTCGCCAGGTCGAACGACTCGTCGCCGTCGACGACGCGCACGTCGACGTTCTGGGCCGGTACGGCACCGCCTGCACGCTCAGCGACATCTCCAGTTACACCAGTGGTGAGTTCTGGCAGGTCTACCCCGACCGCACCGCCACCTTCCCCAACTGACCCGCAGGGCTCTCGTCGCGCCCGGGCGCATCACCCCGCCCAGGCGCATCACCCTGCTTGGGCTCGTCACTCGCGGTCGGGCGCGTCACCCAGCCGCCATCGCCTCCGCGATACCGTCGACCAGGGCGCTGATCGCCTCGGAGCCGAGCTCGGGGCCCGCCGCCACCGTCGCATTCGTTCCGAGAAGCACTGCGGCCGGTGTCCCTTCGAAGCCGAGAACCGCCATTGCAGGCTTCGCACCGAACAGCGCGCCCTCCACCAGCGCCGGGTACGCCTCCGCAAACTCCCTGGCAGAGGCCGCGGTGGCCACCACGATGTCGACCGACGGGCCGAGCCGATGCCGCCACTCGGGTACCTCCGCCGCCACCACGCGGCACGGGGTGCAGTCGGGTTTGACGAACAACACCAGTACTGCGCGCTGCACCGAGAGGCTTCGAAGCGGGTGACCCACCATTTCGGCATCGAGCAGTTGAGCATCCGGAATCTCGGGCCCCGCCACCACGGGAGCGCCTGATTCAGAACTCGGGCCGGCAGCACTCGCACCAGCACCAGCACCGGTACCCGCACTCGTACCCGCACCCGCACTCGTACCCGCACCCGCACCCGCACCCGCACCCGCAGAACCCTGCCGCACCCACGTCAGCACCAATGCCACCATGGCCGCCAACAGCACCACGAACCACGTGACGTCGTCGCCCGTGAACCCCGAGATGCTCGCCCCCACTCCACGGCTGCCCGCAAGACCCGCGGCCACCAGCACCCATCCCCCCAGCAGTACTGCGTTGCGCGCCACCGTGCGCCAGCCCACCGAGGCACTGCTCAACACCCCGAAACAGTTGCAGTCGACCGCCTCACCGCGGAGTACCACTCGCAGTAAAAGCCCCGTCAACGCCACCAGAAACAGCACACTCAGCCACGAAACCGCCACAAACGCGGCCCCCGGCAGCACCAGCGCACCGAGCCCCAGCGCGATCTCGTCCCACGGCACCACGGCGGCAACCAACGGCCCGCGCAACAGCCGCGGAACCCCCAGCGCGACCATGGCCGCAGAGGTCTGCCTCGAACGGCCGAGCTTCGTCACCCCGCTCGCCAGCCATACCGCCGCCAACACCACGGGCAGCACGGTCAGAGCTCCGGGGTTCATGAGAACGGGCTACTTGCCTCGCTCGATGGCTTCGATGAGGTACGTGCCGTAACCCGACTTCAGCAGCGTGTTCGCTCTGACACGCAGCTCGTCGTCAGACAAGAATCCCTGGCGCCATGCCACCTCTTCAGGAGCGCCGATCTTCAGACCCTGCCGCCGTTCGATAGTGCGAACGTACTCGCTGGCATCGGTCATCGAATCGAAGGTGCCGGTGTCAAGCCAAGCGGTTCCGCGCGGCAAGACCTCGACCTTCAGCAGCCCCGCCGCGAGGTATGCCTTGTTGATGTCGGTGATCTCATACTCGCCGCGAGCCGACGGTTCGAGACCCGCCGCGATGTCGAGAACGTTGTTGTCGTAGAAGTAGAGCCCGGGCACCGCGTAGTTGCTCTTCGGTTTGACCGGCTTCTCTTCGAGCGACAGCGCCACGCCGTCGGCGTCGAACTCCACCACGCCGTACGCCGAGGGCTCAGCCACCCAGTAGGCGAACACGGCACCGCCCACGATGTCGGTGAAACGCGAGAGCTTCGAGCCGAGCCCGGGCCCGTAGAAGATGTTGTCGCCGAGCACGAGGGCCACGGTCTCGTCGCCCACGAATTCGCGGCCGATCACGAACGCCTGCGCCAGGCCGTTCGGCTCCGACTGCACCGCGAACGACAGCTCGATGCCGAACTGCGAGCCGTCACCCAGTAGACGTTTGAACTGGTCAGCGTCATGCGGGGTCGTGATGATGAGAATCTCGCGGATGCCCGCGTTGATGAGAGTCGACAGCGGATAGTAGATCATCGGCTTGTCGTAGATGGGCACGAGCTGCTTTGATATGCCGAGCGTGATCGGGTGAAGTCGCGTTCCCGAACCGCCGGCCAGAATGATTCCCCGCATGAACCCCATCATGGTGGGTTCGCGCCTCGCGCGACAAATCGAATCGGCGAGGCGACCGGTTCGGTCGTTTCTGAGGCCGATGCAGTACGGTATTGCCCACACGGCGCCGTGTTCACCCCACCCGCCGATCTGACCGAGGTTCTTCGTGCCACGTCACATTCGCAATGCCCTCATCGTGGCCGTCTCTCTGATGCTCGTGGTGACCGGTTCGTTCGCCGCATTCAGCATTCACGAATACGTCTACCCCGCCTCAGACCAGCCCACGAAGAGCGATGTCATCGTCGTGCTCGGCCCTCCGGAGGCGACGCGCATCGCCATTGCCCAGAAAATGCTTGACGCCGGCCTCAGCCAGAATCTGCTGGTATCCGTTCCGGCCTGAGGAGTGCAGAGCAAAGACGAGTTGCCCATCTGCAGCACCCAGGTGAAGCACACCTACACGGTGACGTGCTTCACCCCCGCCCCGTTCACCACGCGCGGCGAAGCACACGAGCTGCAGGCGATGGCGGCAGAACACGGCTGGAAGAGCGCCACTGTCATCACCTATACGCCGCACATCGATCGCGCGCGCATCATCGTGAGCCGCTGCTTCAGCGGGAAGCTGAGCATGGTCGAAGACCGCAAGCCACTGAGCTACGCCGAGTGGGGCTACGCGTTCTTCTACCAGACGGCCGGGTTCGTCAAAGTTCTCCTCGACCAGAACTGCTGAACGGGCCGGTCAGCTCAGCCCGCTGCCGAGAGGTACGCGATCAGGGCCTGATCGGCATCCGGTGGCACGAAGCCGGTGGCCTTGATCTTCGCGAGGTCGAGAGCGCTGTTCAACGGCCGCGGAGCCGCCGCCTTGCCCGCAAAATACTCCTCGGTCGAGACGCCCGTCACGCTGGCCGGGTCGTGCCCGGTCAGCTCATAGACCCTCGCCGCGAGCGCCGCCCACGACTGCGGCTCGCCGTCGTTGCTCAGGTTGTACACGCCGAAGGCAGCGTGTGTCTCGAGCAGGTGCCGGATGCCCGCGGCAATGTCGCTCGTAAAACTGAGTCGCCCCACCTGGTCGTTCACCACTTTTGGCGCAATTCCCCGCGCAGCGAGTGACGCCATCGTTCGCACGAAGTTGTTGCCCTCACCGATGACCCAGCTCGTGCGCACCACGTAGTGCCGTGGCACGGTCGCCACGATCGCGTCGGCCGCCGCCTTCGTCTGGCCGTACACCCCGAGCGGGCTGAACGGCTCATCTTCACCGTGAACGTCTGCGGTGCCGTCGAACACGTAATCGCTCGACACATGCACCAGCGTGATGCCGTGGGTGGTGGCAAGCGCGGCCAGCAGCGCAACGGCCGAAACATTTGCCGACCACGCAGCCACCCGACCCTCGGCCGTCTCTGCCTCGTCGACTTTCGTGTAGGCCGAGGCATTCACGATCACCGAGTAGTCGCCCCAGTGACGGCCTTCGTAGCTCGAGGGCGCCGCCACATCGAATTCGGTGCGCGTCACGAACTCGGCCGCCGGCAGCGCTTCTCGAAGAGCGAGCCCCAGCTGGCCAGACGCGCCGAGAACCAAGGTCTTCGCCCCCTGCATGGGCACCACGTCGGCGAGGCGTGGGTGCGCAATGTCTTTCGCACTCAGCTCGACAGCGTCGCTCGACAGTGCGATGGGCCAGTCGATGGCCACCGTCTCGTCGGCCAGGTTCAGAAAGGTGTACGAGGCATTCGGGCTCCAGTGATCGTTCACCAGGTACGAGTACGCAGTGTTGTCTTCGAGGGTCTGGTACGAGTTGCCCACTCCGCGAGGAACGAAGATGGCCTGCCCTGGCCCGATCTCGGCCGTGAACACCGAGCCGAACGACTCACCGGCGCGCAGGTCGACCCACGCCCCGAAAATGCTGCCGGTGGCAACCGAAACAAATTTGTCCCATGGTTCGGCATGAATGCCACGCGTGGTGCCACGCGAACCATTGAACGAGACGTTGTTTTGCACCGGAAGGAAGTCGGGAAGCCCTGCGGCGACCATCTTCTCGCGTTGCCAGTTCTCTTTGAACCAACCGCGATTGTCGCCGTGAACCGGCAGTTCGAACAGCAGCAGACCGGGAATCGTGGTCTCTGCCTTCGACAACAGAGCGGTCACTGGCCCTGCTCCTTGTAACGCGCCTCGGCAGCGGCCTTCTCGGGACCCCACCAGCCGGTATGCGCTCGGTACCACTCGATCGTGTCTGCGAGCCCCGATTCGAAATCAGAGAACTGGGGCATCCAGCCGAGTTCGGTGCGCAGCTTGGTCGAGTCGATCGCGTACCGCATGTCGTGCCCTGGCCGGTCGACGACGTGGTCATAGGCGTCGGGCTCCTGGCCGAGCAGCTGCAGAATCAGCTCCACGACGTCTTTGTTGTTCTTCTCGCCGTCGGCGCCGATGAGATAGGTCTCCCCGATGACGCCTTTCTCCAGAATGGTGAGCACGGCCGACGAGTGATCGTTCGCGTGGATCCAGTCGCGTACGTTCTCGCCTGCCCCGTACAGCTTGGGGCGTTCGCCGGTCAGCACGTTCGTTATCTGGCGCGGAATGAACTTCTCCACGTGCTGGAACGGCCCGTAGTTGTTGGAACAATTGCTGATCGTGGCCTGAACGCCGAACGAACGCACCCAGGCGCGCACGAGCAGGTCAGAGCCGGCTTTGGTCGACGAATATGGCGACGACGGGTTGTAGGGAGTGTCTTCGGTGAATCGGGCGGGGTCGTCAAGCTCGAGGTCGCCGTACACCTCATCGGTCGAAATGTGGTGAAATCGAGTGCCGTGCCGCCGGGCCGCTTCAAGAAGCGTGTACGTGCCGATGATGTTCGTTTCGAGAAACGGCCGCGGGTCGTGCAGGGAGTTGTCGTTGTGCGACTCGGCTGCGTAGTGAACCACGAGGTCATGGCGCGCGAACAGTTCGTCGACGAGTTCAGCATTGCGAATGTCACCGTGAACGAATTCGAAACGGTCTGCGGGCAGCCCGTCGAGTGACGCCCGATTGCCGGCGTACGTGAGCGCGTCGAGCACGGTCACCGTGTGATCTGTGTTGGCCAGTGCGTAGTGCACGAAGTTCGACCCAATGAACCCTGCTCCGCCTGTAACGAGAACTCTACTCATACGTTTACTTTCTCCGCTCTAGTGCTTCGATCACGTAGGCGCCGTAGCCCGATTGGTTCAGCTTATTGGCACTCGTGCAGGTCACACCGCCGTAATAGCAGCCCACTAGTATCAACTGACATCGCCGATCGCAGCGGATGGTGTGCCTCTTGAGCCTTGCTCTTGCGAACGATATTCATCCAACGCAGGAGACAACCATGGCAGGTCGACGCAACCATCGAATCTCGGTCAACATCCCCGAAATCGACGAACTCGGCACGATCCCCGTACACAACCTTGTGAACTTCGAAGGCATTCACAAGGTCTTCGACACGCAGGCGACATTCGGCGGCGATGTCAGGGCCCGCCTCGTTGTCGACACGGTCAATGGCCGCAAAACGGTCACCGTGGTGTTGCGCTACACCTCTTTCAAGGTCAGGGTTGGCGAACTCGATCCTGCCATCGTGCGCCTCGTGCGCCGACGAATCAGATGGCTGAACCTTCTCAACCGGGTCGTTGTCTGCGAGGCACAGATCGTCGCCGATCCCAAGAATCCTGCCCTCTACACAGTGCTGTTGAACCCGACGCACAGTGAGGCTCGCCTACAAGAGAGGGCTGCCCCCCTCGGCCGCCCGCCGATTGTTCGCTGAACATTCGCTGAACAGAACGTGAGCGTGCTCGCAGACTCGCTCTCTAGTTTCCGATGCGTTACGTGATGGTCATTTGCACGACACATTGCGCATTTACGCTTGAGGCACACCAACACGGTCGCAGCGTTTGGTGGGCACCATGACCACAATCCCTCCTGCGATCGCGATTATTTCCAACGCTGGAGGCTCTCATGGCCCGTCGCCGCCGCAAACGACCTGTCGCGCTCCCCGAGTTCGAGGAGTTGGGCACCATCATCGTGCCCAGTATTTTCAATCGCGAGCGTCTGGCTGAGCTCGCCGCCGCACAGAAACTCTTCGGCGGCACCATCAGGGCCCGCCTGGTGAACGACCGCGTCGACGGGCGCAGACACGTCACCGTCGTTCTTCGCTACACGTCATTCCGGGTGACAGCCGGGGTGCTCGACGATCAGCTCTCCCGACGGTTTCGCTCGAAGATCTGCTGGCTGAACGCCGTCAACCGTGTCGCTGTCTGTGAAGCACAGCTTGTCGGCGACCCAACCGCACCCGATTACCTGACGGTCTGGCTGAACCCGCCCCGCGACGAACATCAGCAGCGGGAACACATGGCCAGGGCTGGGCTCTGAGCGCAGGCGACCAACCCCATCACTGCACGATCACTCGTTGATCTGCAGCACGCTCGCTGTTGCAGCGATCTCTTTCTTCGCGCTCACAGGCGTCTCGTTCAGTTTGGTGCCGAGAGAGGGGATCATCTTCTTCAGCTGCGGCTGCCACCCCGTGTACTGCTCCGGAAAGCACTTCCAAATGAGGTCGAGCATGATCGGCACCGCTGTCGACGCGCCGGGTGATGCACCCAGCAGCCCGGCGATGGAGCCATCAGCTGAGGTGATGACCTCGGTGCCGAACTGCAGTACCCCGCCCTTCTTCTTGTCTTTCTTCATCACCTGCACGCGCTGGCCGGCGGTGATGAGGTACCAGTCTTTGGGGTCAGCCGTGGGCATGAACTCCTGCAGAGCCTTCATCTTCTTCGCCCGGCTCGCGAACACCTCACCGATGAGGTATTTCATCAGGTCGAGGTTGTCGCGCGCCACTGCGAGCATCGGCCCGAGGTTGTGCGGGCGAATGGAGCGCGGCAGGTCGAGCCACGAACCCGACTTCAAGAATTTCGGGCTGAAGCCCGCGTACGGCCCGAACAACAGTGAGCCTTCGCCGTCGACCACGCGCTTGTCGAGGTGCGGCACAGACATGGGCGGCGCGCCGACCGCGGCCTTGCCGTACACCTTGGCCTGGTGCTCGCGCACAACAGCCGGGTTGTCGGTGCGCAGAAACTCGCCGCTGATAGGAAACCCGCCGAACCCTCTGATCTCGGGAATGCCCGACTTCTGTAGAAGGTGAAGGGCCCCGCCACCGGCGCCGACAAAGACGAACTTGGCGTTCACCTGTGCGGGGGTACCGCCAACCAGGTGTTTGAAGCTCACATCCCACGAGCCGTCGCGCTTCTTCGTGAGGTTGGTCACCGAGCGGCCGGTGAACAGGTGACCGCCGTTGCCTGTGATGTACGAGAAGAGCTGCTTCGTGAGCGAACCGAAGTCGACGTCTGTTCCCGCGGGCACACGCGTGGCGGCGACCTTCTCGCCTTTTTCACGCTCTCGCATCAGCAGCGGCGCCCACCCGTAGATCGTGCGGGGATCGTCACTGAACTCGATGCCCGCGAACAGCGGTTCGTTGACCAGCGCTTCGTAGCGACGGCGCAGGTATTCGACGTTCTTCTCACCCTTCACAAACGTCATGTGAGGTGTCGAGTTGATGAACGATTCGGGTTCCTGAAGCAGACCCTGCTTGATGAGAAAAGACCACAACTGCCGGCTCACCTGAAACTGCTCGTTGATGGCGATGGCCTTGCTCGGCTCCACCGAGCCATCGGCCGCCTCAGGCATGTAGTTGAGCTCGCACAGGGCGGCGTGCCCGGTACCCGCGTTGTTCCACGGGTTGGAGCTCTCGAGGGCGACGGCACCGAGCTGCTCGTACACCTCGATCGACCAGTCGGGTTGTAGAAGCTTGATGAGTGCGCCCAACGTGGCACTCATGATGCCTCCACCGATGAGCACAACGTCAACAGGTTTCGCGGTATTAGTCACACAACAAGTTTATGACTCTCAACCAGCTCTACCGACATTCCCGCCGATTACGGCCTGCCCATTCCCTGATAGACCCAACCGGCCGCTCGCCAGGCAGCCGGATCGAGACAGTTGCGTCCGTCCACGATGTAGCTTCTGTTCACGAGCTCTGCGACCCGCACGGGGTCGAGCTCCCTGAAGGCCTTCCACTCGGTGACGACGATCACGGCGTCCGCTCCGGTGAGCGCGGCTTCGATGTCGTCGGTGAATTCGAGCTGTGGATGCGCGCGGCGGGCATTCGCGATGGCCTCAGGGTCGGTCGCGATGACCTGCGCTCCAAGCCCTTTGAGCTGGGCTGCGACATCCAGTGCCGGAGAATCACGAATGTCGTCGGAGTCGGGCTTGAACGCAAGCCCGAGCACCGCCACGCGCTTGTTGAAGACGTTGCCATCGAAATGGCTCACGACCAGGTCGACGGCCTTCTGCCGGCGACGCAGGTTGATGGCGTCGACCTCTTTCAGAAATGCAACCGACTCGCCGCGCCCCAACTCTTCGGCCCGAGCTGTGAATGCGCGAATGTCTTTCGGCAGGCAGCCCCCGCCGAAACCGACTCCAGCGTTCAGAAACCGTCGACCGATGCGGGCGTCGAGCCCAATGGCATCGGCGAGCTGCGTAACATCAGCGCCGGTGGTCTCGGCAATCTCTGCCATGGCGTTGATGAACGAGATCTTTGTCGCGAGAAACGCATTCGCCGAGACCTTCACCAGCTCGGCCGTTGCATAGTCGGTGACCACCAACGGCGTCTCACGCGCGAGTGCGACCGCGTACACC
The DNA here is from genome assembly GCF_035018625.1 of Subtercola sp. RTI3. Classification (NCBI taxonomy): domain Bacteria; kingdom Bacillati; phylum Actinomycetota; class Actinomycetes; order Micrococcales; family Microbacteriaceae; genus Subtercola; species Subtercola sp. RTI3. Next base: position 35,258 of record NZ_JASJXO010000029.1, read on the forward strand.
TCATCAAGGGCAGCCTTTGCCGCCGCGGTGCGCTCGCCCTGCGGCAGCCCGTATACAAGGCGGTCGGGGCTGATCGTGTCTTGAACGGCGAAACCTTCACGCAGAAACTCGGGGTTCCACGCCAGCATCGCTCCTGGCACTGCCGTCGAAACCCGGGCAGCCAACCTGCCTGCAGTACCAACCGGAACCGTCGACTTGCCGGCAACCAGATCACCCTCGCTGAGGTACGGAATCAACGACTCGATGGCGGCGTCGACGTACGTCAGGTCGGCAGCGTTCGAACCCTTGCGTTGCGGGGTGCCCACGGCGACGAAATGAATCTTCGCGCCCTTCACCTCTGCCATGTCGGTGGTGAAACGCAGCTTGCCCGACGCAATGCCCCGGCTCAGAATCTCGGGAAGCCCGGGCTCGAAAAATGGTGCCGTACCGGCAGCGAGCTGTTCGACCTTGTTCTTGTCGACGTCGACGCCCACCACGTCATGCCCCAGCTCGGCCATCGCGGCTGCGTGCACTGCGCCCAAATAGCCGCACCCGATCACAGAAATCTTCATCTAAGTTGTTTGCCTATCTTTATTAATTGCTGCGGTCACGCTTTTACAAACCCAATAAATAGGTATTTTCTTACAGCGAAACGCAATATATGGGATATTCCCTAATCGGTATCTAGCGCGACACTGATTCCGGGTGATAGTCAACGGGCGGAATGCGACCAGACAGCTTCATCAGATGAACAGCCTGTAAGTCGATAATCACCTAAGCACAGATGCCGCTCCGAGGGGCGTTGCGCCGACGCTTTCGCCGCTCTCTGAAAATGAACCACCGCGGCTCGAGCCAGTTCCTGAGTCGCCTTCGATTCCAAACCCTTATAGCGGTGTCATTCGACGTTTAGGGACATCTAATCTTCGAATCGAAATGAATCAATCAGCCGGCTCGCGAAAGATTCGGTGCTGAAAAGGGCACTTGCTCCTGCACCCCCAACGCGACTTGCCGTTCGACGCGAGGTTTCGTCAGATAGTGCAAGAATCAACGCCTCAGCAAATGACCTCGGATCGTCCGCTACCGCCACATACCAGCTCTCTTCCCCGATGCCTTCAGCCCCTATAGCCGTAGCGACCACAGGAAGCCCATGAAGCATGGCCGTTCCCGTCTTAAATTTCACCCCTGCCCCTGAACGCAGCGGCGAGACGAACACGTCGGCCGAGTCGTAGTACGGCGCCAAACTCTCAACAAAGCCGGTCACCAAGACATGCTCAAGCCTGCTCGCATATTCGATCAACTGGGCTCGGGGGCTTCCGCCGGCAATCACAAACTCCGCCGCCGGAACAGCAGATCTGACAATTGGCCAGACCTCGTCTAAGAACCACATGACGCCATCGTGATTCTCTTCGCGTCCCATAGCCCCCGTGAATAGCACCCGCCTCGTGTCTGCACCACGGTCTCGCCTATCGCGGCCCAGATTCACTGATCCAAGAGGGGGCCGCACGACTACGATCTGAACAGCAGGTGCGAGCGTTTCGAGCAACGCTGCGTCCTTTTCGCTAAATGAAATTATTCGATCCATTTGTCGGATTAGCTTAACTTCACCCCTGCGAATTCGGGACAGTCGGATTGCTTTGATAAGGCGCCTATTTCTTCCAGATTCAGCCGCCAAGCGTCGCTCGTACTTCTGAGATACAACGTCGTGTGCGACCAAGATTCGAGGCACATCCGGCGCGACCTTTTTAACGTATTTCACAACGGACGCCATCTCGGTCCATTGAAACTCGATGACGCTGCTATTTTTCAGAGACCGTGCGATGTCTTTATCTCGTCTAAAGGCGTGCATATTCACGAGTCCCGCACTCGGCCCAGCGAGGTACAGGTAGATTCCCCGTAGGATTTTGAAGCGGCGATGCGCCAGCAAGCCGCTTCGGTTCAATAAACGCACTTGGACATTAGACGGGTCGACGAGCTCACTACTCTCAATGTTCTGGCGAGTCCCGGGAGATACAGAAACCAAGTCATACATTGTCGCCAGCGCAGTGAGATGCTGCCGATAGTATTCGCCTCCGGCGTGGTCAATACCCTGGTATGGGACACAGATCGAAATCGAGGTGATCAAACGCTGCATGCCGGACTCACCTGCGGAGAGTCTGTCGATCAATTTCGCGCCCACCTTCTAGTTCTGGGGTGATGCGATCAAGAGAAGCCCCTCACCGCATTCTGCGGCATCCATCCGCGCGTGCTCAAGATTTGAACGTCATCGTCGCATCGAATTCTTCTGTGTCGAAAGATAACAAATGGCTTCGCTCTCGTGAACCCGAACGCCCGACTGAAAAGAAGCTGGATTCAGTTTAATCAGTTGGACGACAGGATGCCCTTGTCTGTTTGAATATAGTAGGGCGCAGAGAGCCCGGTGGACACGTTATAGCTATTCGCAATCGCGCCACTCACCGAGTTGCCCACAACTGTTGCTCCTTTTCCCGCCGATTGAATACGAATTGCATCGAGCATCAACGGCACAGCTCTGTTGTCTCGGATCACGTTCCCCGTTATGGCATAGTTTTCGCACGGACCGTTCGAAGTACTCACTACAGCAAGTCCAGCGCGCCAATTATCGAAGGTCGAACTCGGCTGAGCTGTAGATGCGCAGTTGGTCACGGTATTCCCGGTGATTGAAAACCCGCGTATTCCCTCGACGGATATGCCGCTCTTGCCGCAATCGTGTATTACGTTGCCATACACGCTGTGGGCAGCCTCAGGCTGACCTTGGCCGTCAAAAAGATGTATGCCAAAATCTTCGTCTGACGCAACATCATTTCCCACTATTCGTACATTACGTACGCTCGAACCAACAAAAATCCCGACCTTCGTAGTGTGAAGATTATTTTCAGCTATGAGAACACTGGACGTCCCCGAGCCAGCAACCATCACCCCGGTGTCGAATGAGCCGAGCACAGTGTTCCGAATGACTGAGTGATTAGTGCCACGTAGCCTGAATGCCGCGATCGCAGTGCCTCCAACACCTGGAGACACGGACTTCACAAGATTGCCCGAGACAGTGACGCTGTCGGCGTCTCCGCGGGCATCTAGCCTTACAGCTTGGTCCACCACGTCCTCCCAAACATTGTCCTTGATTAAAATGTGATTGCTGCCCTGCGTAGAGTCGACAAAGAATATGCTCTGCTTTGTGTTGACGAACCGGCACCCCTCGATCACCACATCTCGACACCCGTCGAGCGCAATCGACACTGTCGGAAGCGAGTTGTTTTTGCCCCCGTCGAATTGAATTCCACGTATTTTGATTTGACTGCACAAAGGCGCGTAAAGGAGTTGAAACGAGCCACCGTCGTCGTACATGAACTTTGTGAATTCTGAGCCAGCACCGACGAGCGAGACGTTGCTCAGCATTTCTACTCGGCCGGAAAGCCGCACCTTTGCGGAGGGAAAGACGATACTGCCACCGCCGGATTGGTGAACGGACACTATCAGCTGGTTCAGGCGGGCGAGATCGTCGTTGACGCCGTCGAGATACAGCCCCGACTCACGAGCGGCGTATATCCCGTCAAAATAGCGTGCATTTGTGCGGGGGCCGTCGAGAACAACTCGGGGGTCCTCTATCCCGCGGCTGAATACGGTCGCGGATGCTGCACCTATCGCAGCCATAGCACCCGATGCGCTGGCCGCAAACGCAAGAAAGGCGCGCCTTCGAAACGCGGGTTCATCTTGAGTGCTGCTCTGCTTGACCATCTAGACCCAATTCGAAAAAGTGGATATCGGCTGCTGCAGTTTCTCACGGCAGCTCCGTGTAACAAATTTGGTCGCGCGAAAGCCGCTGAATGCGCATCTTCGTGGGGTGAGCTTGAACGAAAATAGTGACAGCGACGTGTCCAGCTTGAATCCGAAACAATCTCGCTACGTCAAATTGCTATGCTCCGTGATGTGCGAGGCATTGATAATCGGGGGGCACGTCTGTGACAGGTTCTAAGTCAGTAGCCATAATAGGCACGCGCGGATATCCGAGCTACTACGGTGGCTTTGAGACTGCGGTGAGAAAACTAGCTCCCTACCTTGCCGATGAAGGGTGGGACGTCACAGTTTATGGTCGGGACGGCGCAACCAGGGACGATGACGCTGACCTTGATACTCGTGTAACAACGGTTCTCACTCGGGGTCTCGAAACCAAGTCGATGAGCACTCTTTCATACGGGCTGACAGCCTGCCTACACGCCATGTGGAGAAAGCCCGACGTCGCGCTCGTGATGAACGTGGCAAACGGATTTTGGTTGCCCCTACTGCGCCTGAGAGGAATCCCTACGCTAGTAAATGTTGACGGTATCGAATGGGATCGCGCTAAGTGGGGTCGAATTGCAAAATTCATGTTCAAATTGGGTGCAAAACTGACGGCTCGGTTTGGCGTTCGAATGGTCTACGACGCTCATGAAATCGCCCGCCGATGGAAGTCGGAGTTCGGAACCGAGGGAGATTTCATTCCCTACGGCGGTGACATTCCGCCCCGCTTGCCTATTGAGGAAGGGCTGACCGAAGGCCAATACATCTTGCTGGTCGCTCGTTTCGTACCAGAGAATACGGTCTTAGAATTCCTCGCGGCTGCAGAGACACTGGCAAGCAATTTTGACATCGTTATTGTCGGATCCTCCGGGTACGGCGGACCCATTGACGAATCCGCTGCGAGCCTTGCCAGCAGACACCCGTCGGTTCGCTGGCTCGGTCATGTGAGCAATGATGCCCGGCTCTACTCGTTGTGGCAACATGCCGGTGCGTACTTTCACGGACATAGCGTCGGAGGTACAAATCCAGCGTTGGTGCAAGCGATGGCGTGCGGGGCCCCCGTGGTCGCCAGGGACACCGTGTACAACCGAGAGGTATTAAAAGACGGCGCGGAGTTTGTCCAGCCAAATGCTGCTGACATTGTAAGGGGACTCGGATCTGTCATGCGGGACCGCGCACTACAAGAGCGGATCAGGGCTATCTCTTTCGAACGGGCGGCGTCGGTTTACTCTTGGCAAAAGGTGTGTAGTGCCTATGCTTCTTCTTTGCTCTCCATAATGAGGGGGCGGTCATGAAGATACTATTTGATGGATTTTGGTGGGTCACCGGGCCGGTCTCGAACCAGCTCGTGCTCCACGAAATCGTTCGGGGATGGATTGACCTATTTCCAGAGGACAAGCTTTTCCTCTCAATTCCGCGAGACCAAGCCGACTCCGCGCGCTCAGCCCTTGGCTCGGCGGTCACTGTGTTACCGGCGCGGCTCCGTCCTCAGGGTTTGAGCGCCATCTTCGAGATCCCGATTCTCGCTCGGAGAGTAAAGGCCGATATCAGCATCACTCACAACTTTTCGCCCTTGTGGGGACACTCGGCCATCTTCCTGCATGACGTGCTTTTTCAGACAAATCCGGAATGGTTCACACGAAAAGAACGAGCATACTTCAGTCTGATGCCGCTCACGGCGCCTCGCGCGGCGCATATTTTCACTTCGTCTCGCAATGAGGCAAGAAGAATCGCCGAAATGAATGGACGAGCCAGAACTCCAGTTGCAATCGGGCTCGCGATCGGGGGCGCCCTACTACACACCGAACCCGAAAATCTGCCGGGTTCAAATTTGAAGTCAAACTCGTTTTTTCTCACCGTCGGGCGCCTAAACGCCCGAAAAAATTTAGAAACTACTTGTCTGGCCGCGATCCGTTCCGGGCGCATCAGCCCCGAACACCCACTCGTAATTGCCGGATCGTTCCAAGGCAAAAAAACTCAAATCTCCGCTGAGATGAAGACCGCAATTGCGGACGGGTGGATCAGACTTCTCGGCTACGTTTCTGCGGGAGAGCTCGTCTGGCTTTATTCAAACGCTTCCTCCTTTCTATTCATGAGCCTTGACGAAGGGTTTGGTCTACCGCCACTCGAGGCCATGGCCTTTGGGAGTCCGGTGGTTGCAAGCGATATTCCAGTGATGCGAGAGATACTAGGGAGCCATGCCAGATTTGTCGATCCAACGGCCCCGGATGCTCTGGCTGAAGCCCTCAAGAACCTCGAACCGCATGAGGACGAGGACCAGCGTAGTTCCCGCATGTCCTACGCCAGAACGCACTACAACTGGAATGCGACGGTAACTCGTATGAGAGAGCACATCGGCACCAACCAATTGCCCAAATCGAGGGGCGTGAAGCATGACGGCTGAATTTCAACCCGCGGTGGTCGGGCGAGTGAGCGTCATCATGGTCACTTACAACAGTGCCCATATTGTCAAACAGTCCTTGGTAGACCTACCGCCAGCGCCCCTGGTAGAAGTGATAGTTGTTGATAATAAATCCAGTGATTTGAGTGTAGAAACGGTGCTCTCGGCTCGGCCCGACGCCGTCGTCATCCGTAATGAGGAGAATGCCGGATTCGCAAAGGCGGTCAATCTCGGGGCGGCACGAGCGACAGGCGAATATCTTCTCTTACTAAATCCCGATGCTGTGATCAACGCGTCGGCTCTGAAGTCACTCGTCGAGAGTATGTCAAGCAATAGTGCGATCGGCATAATCGCCCCCCTCGTAACCGACTCTACTGGGGAATTTTCAACTATCGCGGCAGGTTTTTTCCCGACCATTATCAAGATGGGTCTTCATGCCTCGGGGATCTCGCGTTTGGGAAAATGGTGCCCGGCGCTCGAGGGTCACTACTTGTTTCGCAGTTCGCGTCTCTCTCGTTCTCGAGATTTAGATTGGGTTTCAGGTGGTTGCTTGTTAGTAAGACGACACATTTGGAACAGCCTTGACGGGCTCAGCGAGCGCTGGTTCATGTACGCCGAAGACATAGAACTGTGCCTAAGAGTGCGGCGGGCCGGCTATAAAGTCGTTCTCGATCCTTCAGCGCAAGCGATCCATGAGATCGGAAGCAGCTCACACGAAGTTCAAGGCCGGGCAAATCCGACTTGGGTGGTCAATCTGTTTGACCTGTACTGCAGGGACCTCGCGCGAAACGAAGTGTCTAAATCTGCTTGGCGTTGGACCGTCATTGCCGGATTCAGAGGTCGCGCCGCTGCCTATAACCTGCTTCGAATCCTTCGCCCATCCGACGGCACAAAACACCAAGCCCAGATCGAGCGGTACCGGATATTTTCCGCAGCTCTTCAGAAAACGCCTCGAACTTAACCTCAAAGTCGGATTTCCCAAAACTGAGCCGTGGCCCAGTATCTATGTCGTACCCGCGACGCGATAATGAGATTTCCAAAACCGTACACGTTTTTAGCCCTTCGCGGACGGCTACAAATATCTCAAAACCAGTTCTATATAGCGTCACAGTTGCTCAAGCTTGGCAGGGGCATGCCGCGGTTCGTCGCGCCGGCGATGCTCATCGCTCACGAGCCGGCTGTCGCGGTTAGACGTGTCGGCCGCATTTCTTAAATGAATTCGGTGAATTCAAGCGGTCGTCGCAACACTTGTTTCTTGCCGCGATCGGGTCTGCCCAGGGTTTGGTTGTCACCTTGACCTGCCCCATGGTTTGGTTACCTGAAATGGTGTGAGGATCGGGCCTTCTCTGAGAGGCTTCGTCCATGCCACGACCATTCCCTGTCGAGTTCAGAATGCGTGCTGTTGCGCTCGTTCGGGCCGGCAAACCCGTCACCACCGCAGCGAACGAGCTCGGCGTCAGCGCTGCTGCGATCCATAAATGGGTTCGTCAGGACCAGATCGATCGAGGCGAACGGCCCGGCGTCACGACCCCGGAAAGTATCGAGCTGACGAAAGCGAAAAAACGGATCCGTCAGCTCGAAACCGAGATCGAAATTCTCAAAGCAGCATCGAAGTTTCTCGGGGAGGATCGGCCGCACCCAAAAGGATTCACCCGGTAATCGACGCGCTTGTCGCGGCCGGCTACCGGGCCAAGGTCTGTTGTCGACTTCTCGGGGTCAGTAGCCCCGGCTACTACCGATATCGCCACCGATCACTGTCGCCGACTCAGATGCGACGGCAGTGGCTTACCGGTCTGATCCGCGAGGTCCACACGGCCTCACGGCAAACATATGGCTCCCGAAGGGTGCACGCCGAGCTAACGCTGGGCATGCACATCCAGGTCAGCGAACGCCTGGTCGCTGTATTGATGTCCAACGCTCAGATCGCCGGATTACCGGGCCCTGCGAAGGTAAAACGGCTCCACGGTGTTGCGACTGCCGACGATCTCGTGCACCGGAAGTTTCATCGGCTGTCGCCGAACGAGCTGTGGGTCACGGACATCACAAAGCATCCAACGAGAGAAGGCAAAATCTACTGCTGCGCGGTGATGGATACCTTCTCGAGGAAGATCGTTGGCTGGTCGATTGACAACGCACAGGACACCAATCTCGTCGTCAACGCTCTGGATATGGCGATCAAGAACCGGCAGCCGGACGCGGGAGGCATCGTTCACGCTGATCATGGTGTGCAGTTCACATCCTGGGCTTTCACGAACAAGATTCGCACCTCAGGGCTGATGCCATCGTTCGGAACGATCGGTGATTGCTACGACAATTCGATGATGGGGGTCTGCTGCACGGATAGGTGACATCTGAGTTGGCTTGCCCGGAGGGCGGGCTGGAAGGATGTTGTTGTGCCTAA
>NZ_JASJXO010000030.1:0-43556 GCF_035018625.1 Subtercola sp. RTI3
GGGCTCGGCTGGCACAACCCGGTCGGCACCGGCAATGCCGAGTACACCTCAACCAACGGCATCGAGGGCAGCTGGACTCCGAACCCGACACAGTGGGACAACGCCTACCTTGAGAACCTGTTCGCGTACGACTACGAGCAGACGAAAAGCCCGGCCGGCGCGCTGCAGTGGGAACCGACTGACTCGGAGGCGCCGAAGACTCCGGACGCCCACGTGCCCGGTCAGATGAACCCGCTCATGATGATGACGTCGGACATCGCACTCAAGGTCGACCCGGAGTATCGGGCCATATGCGAGCGTTTCCTGGCCGACTTCGATCTGTTCACCCTCGCGTTCTCGAAGGCCTGGTACAAGCTCACGCACCGCGACATGGGGCCGAAGCACCGGTACCTCGGCCCGGAGGTCACCATCGCCGATGACCTGCTCTGGCAGGACCCGCTCCCGGAAGCAGCAGGATCCTCACTCGACGAGGCCGACGTGGCAGCGCTCAAGGAAGCCGTCCTCGCGAGCGGGCTGTCCGTGTCCGACCTCGTCTACACGGCGTTCTCCGCCGCCTCGACCTACCGCGACAGCGACAAGCGCGGGGGCGCGAACGGCGCCCGCCTTGCCCTGTCGCCGCAGAAAGACTGGGCGGTCAATCAACGCACCGTTCCAGTCATCGACGCGCTGCGGAACGTGCAGGCGGCTTTCACGGCGACGTCGGGCGGGCGGAAGGTGTCTCTCGCCGACCTGATCGTCCTCGCCGGCAGCGCCGCCGTGGAGCAGGCGGCACGGGCGGCAGGATCTGACGCCGGCGTGCCGTTTACGCCAGGCCGTGTCGACACGACGCAGGAGTTGACCGACATCGAGATGTTCGAGTGGCTGCGACCCATTGCGGACGGGTTCCGCAACTTCGTGTCCGAGCGCTTCGAAGAGTTTGCTCCGGGCGTCTCGCCCGAGGCGGCGTTCCTCGACAAGGCGAACCTGTTCACGCTCACCGCACCGGAGTGGACCGTCCTGACCGCTGGGCTGCGCGTGCTCGGCGCCAACTGGGACGGGTCCAACGTGGGTGTGCTCACGGATCGCGTCGGAATCCTGACGACGGACTTCCTCGTGCATCTGACCGACACCGACCTGGTGTGGACGAAGGACGACGAGACCGCGACGATCTTCACTGGCCGGGTTCAGGCGACCGGCGAGGCTCGCTGGCGGGCCTCCCGGAATGATCTGGTATTCGGCTCGAACGCGCAACTGCGGTCGATCGTCGACGCCTACGCGGGCAGCGACGGGCAAGAGCGGTTCGTGCGCGACTTCATCCGCGTCTGGTCGAAGGTCATGATGCTTGACCGCTACGACGTCAAGGGCCACAAGCGGTACGGTGCGATGGCCGCCTGACCCCGGAGGCCGCGTCCCGGCGAGATGATGGCTTGGAGGCACGGTGCGGTCCCGCGCAAGCCTCCACGCCCTCGCCTTGACCGAGCGATGCTATAAAGGTTGCGCGCCCCACATTGCACGCAATAGTCAGGCCCGACGCTGTCATTTTCAGTTCGCGATCGCACAATTGTCAGTTCACGTCTGCACACCGGCTATGTCAGTCGGGACGGCGATCACGTCGTCCCGATGGTCGGACCTCATCCGAGCAGAATCATTTTTCGTCACGCTGTGTCGTCGAAATCGACGAGGTAGACAAGCCATCTCGGCTGATCGAACAAAACTGGCCTGGCTCACCCGCATTGGACAGACGAGCCAACCCTCTCACGCGGTGGTATGGCCCAGCAACGCCAATCTCTGGCCGGAATCACAAAACACGGCTTCACTGATCGCAACGATCGCACAGCGCATCTTGCACGCGAGTCAACTCGTCACTTAGATACTTCCCAGACCCCGCACCGTGCGCATCGTCGAGTAGACGAGCCGTCGTGACCTGTTGAACTGCAGGCACTCGGGTCGCGGTCTGCTTGGGGAGTGCAAGAGCCCGTACTCCAATGATTGATGACGGCGAAGGCCCAATGTCGACCTATCGAGCCTGCACTCCATCCTGCACATCGGCGCTTTCTGGTACGGCAGGCCCGGTAGCGGGTTTGTTTTACTGCTGCGGATAAGCCATTCTGAGCAGTGCGGGGTAGGCGTTTCGGTGGCTGCTGCGGGGATCAGCGAACAGCACGCAACAGGTTTACCCAGAACAGGGCCGAATGCTGGTGGGTTCGGCAGGTCTGTCAACAGTCGCAACGGTGCATCGTCGCGACTGCGCGGGAGGAGCGACTGGGCGGGAGGAGCGACTGGGCTCTGGTTCATCTGAAAGCGCTGACCGACATGACCCGCAAACTCCTCACCGTCACCGCGGTCCTCGCATTAAGTGCGACGATTTCCCTGGCCGCCCCCGCCGCCTGGGCATCACCACCAACGTTGCCGACCATTGCCGTCGGCGCCCAACCGAGGACGGTAGCTTTCAGTCCGGATGGAACGACCGCATACGTCGCAAACAACATCAGCGACACCGTGTCTGTGATCAACGTCAAGGCCGGTACGGTCGTGACCACGATCGCCGTCGGCAGCGGCCCCAGCTCCGTGGCGTTCAGTCCAGACGGAACGATCGCGTACGTCGCGAACGAGAACGACGGCACCGTGTCTGTGATCAACGTACAGACAGGTACGGCCACGAACCTCATTGCCGTCGACGGCGAACCGTGTTCGGTGGCGTTCAGTCCCGACGGAACGACCGCCTACGTCGCAAACGGTGGTGACGACACAGTCTCTGTGATCGACGTCAAGACCAGCACCGCGAATCCGAACCCCATTGCCGTCGGCGGCTGGGCACAAGCGGTAGCATTCAGCCCAGACGGCACAACCGCCTACGTCGCAACCTCTGGTAACTCCCACAACGTGTCCGTGATCGACGTCAAGACGGGCACCGTAGCTCCCACCCCGATTGCCGTTGGCAACGACCCAGAAGCAGTGGCGTTCAGTCCAGACGGCACAACGGCGTACGTCGCAAACGAAAACGGCGACAGCGTGTCTGTGATCGACGTCAAGACCAGTACGGCCACGACTCCCATTGCTGTCAACTTGGAACCCAGATCGGTGGCGTTCAGCCCAGACGGCAGAACCGCCTACGTCGGAAACCAAGGCGACAGCACCGTCTCTGTGATCAATGTGAAGACAGGCACGACGTCACCGACCCCCATCGTTGTCGGCACTAATCCACTCTCTGTGGCGGTCAGTCCGAACGACAAAACCATCTACACCGCCAACTTTATCGCCCAAACCGTCTCTGTGATCACCCCGTTCGCACCCACTTTCACTGCCGCCGCTGCTCCGACTTCTGGAGTGATTGGCACGCCATACACGTACGCATTCGGGGCAACCGGTCTCCCGGCACCCAGCTACACGGTGACGTCCGGGAGCCTGCCCGCCGGCCTGGCACTGTCCGCGACGACCGGTGCGCTGACCGGAGTTCCAACCACTGCCGGAACATTCACCTACACCATCAACGCGTCTAACGGCACGGCACCAGACGCTGCTGCCACCCCGCAGAGCCTGAGTATCACCCCGGCCCCAGCCGCGCCGGGCATCCTCGGCACCCCGCCAGCCGGCACCACGGTCGGCGTGCCGATCTCGTTCTCGTTCGGTTCTACCGGCTACCCAGCCCCGACGTTCGCTGTGACCACGGGGGCACTGCCCGACGGACTGACCTTGACCTTGGCCGGCGTGCTCTCCGGCACCCCAACCAGCACTGCCGCGACAACGTTCACGATCACTGTCAGCAACGGTGTCGGCCATGCGATCGCCGGGACCCCGCAAACCCTCGCCATCGCAGCAGCAACCACAATTCCACCAACCCCAACCACAGCCACAGCCACAGCCCACGGTACCCGGCACGGCGTCGCCCAGGGCTGCGCTGGCAGCGACCGGAACGAACCTCGCCATACCCCTCAGCGGCGCGGTCCTGCTCCTCCTCGCCGGCATCACCCTCGCCTTCACACGACACCGCAACCCTCGACGACACTGACACGCCTCATAAAAGCATAGAAACCATACTGAAATATACGGGCCTAAGAGACGAGTTCCCAAGACAACCCGACCCAGCGCCAATCAGGAAAACTCGTCAACAAAAACAGGGGCCTGAGATGTCTTGAAAACCTTTCAGCTTTTCGAGGCGCACATACGGCATTGGCCGTCTCTGAACAGTGAGGGTTGCCCGAGCGTGTCTGAGCTACTGGACCGATTCGTCGCCGTCGACGTGACTCCGCCGCTGTACTAGGGTGAGGCTGCTCGTGCCTGGACCTTGTGCGAACGATTTCCCGTTTTACGCCTTCGCCACCGTCATCACTTTCGTGGCCACGTCTTTTGTCGTCGTTTCCGCGTCAGTTTGTCGAACGTATCCTTTGCTTTCCGGGATGTGTCCAGAACTATCGGGTCAGCTGATGATCTGTCTGGTTCGAATCCCCCCGGATGCCAGTGGGCGTCCGATGGTGTGTGACTGAGTGGACGGATTCCGACATGACCGAAACTTTGCCTCATTCAGCTGAGTCAGGGGACCTGTTCCCGAGCTTCCGCACGGAGCTTGATTCCCAGCACTATCGCGCTGTTGGGAAGGATTGGGCGGGCGGTGTCGCGCCGCAGTTCGGTGTTGCGCCTCGCATCCGGGTCGGCCGGACGAAGTGGTTCAACCTGCTTTGGCTGATCCCGATCGGGGTTGGCCTGTTCATCGTCTTGATCGCTGTCGCGAAGGGCCTCCGGGAGACGGCTGGCGTCGAGGCGTTCGTTCGCCAGTACCCGGGGCTGTCGGAACTACCCGCGGGCACCCCGGTCGGGTTCCCGGTCTGGCTCCAATGGCAGCACTTCCTCAACCTGTTCTTCATGCTGTTCATCATCCGATCGGGCATCACAATCCTCGCCGACCACCCGCGCCTGTATTGGACCCGGAACTCCACCCCAGGGAAGGACTGGTTCCGGATTCAGAAACCCGTCCCCACCGCGCCGCTCTACACGGCAAAGGAGGACTCCATCACGCTCCCGAACGGGGTCGGCCTCCCCGGTCGTCGGCACTCGATCGGGTTGGCGCGCTGGTGGCACCTCGGCATCGACACGTTGTGGTTGGCCAACGGCATAGTGTTCTACATCCTCATCTTCACCACCGGGCAATGGTTGCGCCTCGTGCCGCTGCACTGGGATGTCATTCCGAACGCGATCTCCGTTGCCATCCAGTACCTGTCCCTGGACTGGCCGTTGGAGTCCGGGTGGACGAACTACAACGGCCTCCAACTGATCGCGTATTTCGTCACCGTCTTCATTGCAGCCCCGCTCGCCCTGATCACCGGGCTGGGCATGTCGCCGGCCCTCTCGACACGGTTCCCGAGAATCGGTTCCGTGTTCAGCATCCAGTTCGCCCGGTCCGTGCACTTCCTGGTGCTGTGCTGGTTCATCCTGTTCATCGTCGTCCATGTCGCCCTCGTCCTGACTACGGGGGCGCTGCGGAACCTGAACCACATGTTCGCTGGCCGCGACGATGAATCGTGGTGGGGGTTCGTCGTCTTCTCGGCATCCCTTATCGTGCTCATCGTGGCGTGGGTCGCGGCGACCCCGTTCACCTACCGGCACCCCCGCGTCGTGCAACGCGTCGGCTACGCCCTGATCGGTCCGGCGCAGCGCTTGTTCGAACACATCGACGCCAAACCCGGGCACTACACCGAGAAGGACATTTCCCCGTATTTCTGGCACAACGGTAAATATCCCGAAGACGCCGCCTACCTCGCCTTGCAAGCAGACGGCTTCCGGGACTACACCCTCCGCGTCAACGGGCTCGTGAAGAACCCTGTTGAGCTGAACCTCACCGACCTGCGGGCGTTGGCGCATCACGAGCAGATCACCCAGCACTTCTGCATTCAGGGCTGGTCGGGGGTCGCGAAATGGGGCGGCGTGTCGATGCGAACCCTGATGGATGTTGTGCAGCCTGCCCCGGAAGCGAAATGGGTGATCTTCTACTCCCACGCACTCGGCCCCGACGGCGGCCTGTACTACGACGCGCAACCCATCGAGCAGATGTCCCACCACCTGACGATGCTTGCCTACGACATGAACGACGACACCCTCGACTTCGGCCACGGCGCACCCCTACGGCTCCGCAACGAGATCGAGCTGGGCTTCAAGATGGTGAAGTGGTTGAAAGGGGTTGAGTTCGTGGAACACTTCTCCGACGTCGGCGGAGGGCTTGGCGGGTACAACAACGACCACGAGTTCTTCGGATACAGCCAATCCATTTGACCCTGCTGGTGCGAAATCTCGCACGTCGCGTTCCGCCCGCGGCGTTCTCCTTCGTGATGGCCACCGGCATCATCTCCACCGCCCTGAACCTCACCGGCTGGACGGTGCTGTCCGCCGTGTTCCTCATCACCGCCCTGGGCGGGCTCGTCGTGCTGGCCGGATTGAGCCTCACGCGCCTCGCGTTGTATCGACGTGACGTCTTGGCGGATATGCAGAATCCGGGGCGGGCGTTCGGGTTCTTCACGATCGTCGCCGGCCTCGATGTCGTCGCCGTCCGATTGGCTGCCGGCGGGTACCCGTGGCCGGCCGCCGTGCTAGCTGGCATGAGCGTGCCCGTGTGGTTGATCCTGACTTACAGCATCCCGGCCGGGTTCTTTCTCCGACCAGGCAACAAACCCGAACCGGTGCGGATTGACGGTTCCTGGCTGCTCTGGGTCGTCGGCACTCAAGCTCTCGCCATCGTCACCAGCCTCGCCGCCGCAGCCTCTGCCAGCGACTTCCTGGCAGGGGTCGCGGTGGGCCTCTGGGGCATCGGAGTGATGCTGTATCTGATCCTCACGGTTCTGATCGTCCACCAGCTCGTCACGGTCCGAAGCGACCCGGCGTCGTTCTCGCCGACATACTGGATCGTGATGGGAGCCACCGCGATCTCCGTTCTCGGAGCCGCCCACATCCTGGACCTACCCCACACGCTCCCGATCGTCTCGGCCACAGCGGCGACGGTAACCGGCACCGGTTACTTCCTTTGGGCGGTCGGGACCTGGTGGATACCATTCCTGGTCATCTTCGGACTCTGGCGCCACCTCATCCGCCACGTCCCCCTCCGCTACACCACCGCGTTGTGGAGCATCGTGTTTCCGATCGGGATGTACTCGACCGCCAGCATCACCTTCGGCACCACCCTCGGGGCAGCCTTCATGGTCGACGTCGGCCGAATCGGAACGGCGGTGGCCGTTCTCACCTGGGTTGGCGTCCTGCTCCTTGCCGCATACACGGCCTTTCACCCGCTCCGACAGGACAAAGACCACGGCTCGCCTACCGGCGACACACGTTGCTAGACAGCGGCAGGTTTCGCGGGCGTGCTCACTGTCAAGACGATGACACTGTCCTCGACCGCGTCAAGGGCGTGCCGAGCATCCGGAACGATCAGAAGATCCCCAGGGGAACCGTTCCACTCGACCGACCCGGCGCGCAACAACACCCGCCCCACGAGGACTTGCACCGTCGCTTCCCCCGGATTCTCATGCTCCGATAAAGACTCCCCAGACCGCAAAGCGATCAGGGTTTGCCGCAGGTGATGTTCATGACCGCCGAACACCGTTTCTGCGCTCCGCCCGCTCGAGGCCCGCAAGGCTTGCTCCAAGTGATGCCGGCTCAACGCGATCAACGACACCTTCTGCATCAGCACACCTTCTGTTCATTAGTCGCCGCCGCCAGGTCCGGCGTATGAGAGCGGTCATTCGCAGCGGTCGCGGACCTCGACTCGCCATTCAGGATTGACACCAAGACGGCCGCCTCGCTGATCTCGGCAGCCTTCGACGCGGTGATCATGGTCAGGTTCCCGTGCCGGGCAACGGCAAACAGATGCACCAGTATTCTCGCCCGAACCGGATCCTCAAGCTCTGCCCGGTAACGGGCAGAAAACTCATCGAACAGGTCCGGGTCGTGCCCGTACCACTGCCGTAACACGGGAGAGGGGGCGACGTCCTTCTGCCACTCATCAAAATCCGCGCGCTCCTTACTCAACCCCCGAGGCCACAACCGATCCACCAGCACCCGGATCCCATCCCCGCGCACCCGCGAATCGTAGGCCCGACCGATGCGCACACGATGCGCACTGACACTCATCGGAACATCCCCACTCGACTCGCACTGCTCAGAGCCCGACAGGGAGCACTCTGCCACCTCCTGTCCAGCACCGCACCAACGGCTGGGCCCTCGACAATCACCTGCCCGGCACGGATCTCCCGAACAGAACACTTTCGCTGGACCTGAGACATAGCCCTAGTCTGGCCCTGCGCGCGCGTCCATGCGACGAGGCCCACGCCACATCTCACAAAAAATTCAGCCGCTGTGGCGGGGGAACGCTCTCAGTGCAGACACGCCGCGACATGGAGCGATCACAGAACACCACCAGAAAGCGCCAAATTTCACACATGACCGGTGTACGCAATCTATGTAATTCGAACGGCGTTCTTGATTCGTTCGAGCCGCCGTCCCCTCAGGTGAGTCCGGCGGGGTCTCGCCAGAATGTCTCACAAACCCGTGCACCGGCGGCCTGCGGCAAGTTCGGAAGCATTGGGATTGGGGGCAACTGAGTGCCTACCGAGTTCGACGGCATCCCACGTGAGCCATCTCACGAACCTTTAGGTTTTTGAGGCGGCAAGGAGAGCTCGGTTTGGTGGCGGGGTGTCATCATTGGCGATTTGTCCGAAGCGCTCCTCATCTCTCCTTTCCACCACCCAGGGGTGGAGTGCGCGCCGAGTAAGTCTCCACCCTCGGCCCTCCCAGGGGTGGTGTCGTGCACGAACGGAAATCAGCACGCTTGGTGAAGAGGGCGGTCCGTCGCCTTCCCGACCGGAAAGGCATCACGCACATGGCTTCTCTCTTGGCTCGCCTGGGTGGATTCAGCGCCAAACACCGATGGTGGGTGATCGCCGCCTGGTTGGTTCTGCTCGTCGTTGCCGTCGGCTCGGCCGGCGCATTCTCCAAGCCCCTCGGGTCGACCTTTACCATCAAGGGCCTCCAGTCGATCAGCACCCTCAGCAGTGTCCAGAACGAGTTCCCGAACGCAGCTGGCGGTGGGGGCGACGTCGTTTTCGCGGCTCCTGAGGGTGCAACATTTTCCGCCGACGACGAGAGAACCGTCGCCGCGCTGACCACACGACTTTCGTCCATTAACGGCGTCACGAGCGCTGTTGATCCCTTTACCGCCTCGAAGGGCACCGCGACTCTCTCTCCCGACGGGCGAATCGGCTACGTGCGCGTGAGCATCTCGACTTCTGACCCGACTGCGGCCCAGACGACGGCCATCACACACGCGATGACCGACGCGCGATCCGACCACCTTCAGGTCGAGGCCACGTCGGGGCTCGTCCCCAACAACTACGGCGCCTCGAGCCAGGTCGTCGGCATCGTGCTGGCATTCGTCGTCCTGCTGATCACCTTCGGGTCGTTCCTCGCGGCGGGCCTGCCACTGATCACCGCACTGTTCGGGCTCGGCGTGAGCGTCGCAGGAATCTACGCAAGTTCAGCTTTCATCGACCTCAACTCCACGGCACCCCTGCTGGCGATTCTGCTGGCCCTGGCGGTCGGCATCGACTACGCACTATTCATCATCAATCGACATCGCCGCAACCTGCTCGAAGGCATGACCGTTTCAGACTCGATCAGGCTCGCCACGGGAACCGCCGGCACGGCCGTATTCTTCGCCGCGTCGACCGTCATCGTGGCGCTGGCCGGGCTGTCGGTCGTCGGAATCGGGTTCCTTACCCAGATGGGTCTCTCCGCAGCTGTGGGCGTATTCGTCGCGCTCCTTGTGTCTCTCACCCTCACCCCCGCCCTGCTCAGCCTCAGTGGTGAAAAAGTTCTCAGCCGGCGAGCACGGCGCAGAATGGGGGATCAGGCACCCGTTTCGCGCCGCACCCCGTCTGTTCGCTGGGTCGGCGTCGTGACGCGGAAGCCCGTCCTCTTCACCGTGGCGGCTGTCGGCGTCCTCGCGGTGATCGCGCTCCCCGTGTCCGGTCTTCGTCTGGGGCTCCCCAACGACGGCACCGATGTCAGCGGCTCAACCACTCGCGAGGCCTACGACCTGATCACCGACGGGTTCGATGCGGGCTACAACGGGCCGATCCTGGTGCTGGTTCACGGTACGACCGCGGCCGATATCCCCTCGATCCAGAAGGCCCTCGACGTGCAGGGGGTGGCGCAGGTCGCCCCGTCGGGGTTGGCCGGGAACGATGCTCTCTTCACTGTCATCCCGAAGACGGGGCCGTCGGACGCGGCGACCGAGACCCTGGTTCACACGCTCCGAGGATCCGGGCCGTCGCTCGGCCTGCCCTCCGGCACGTCAGCCGAAGTGACGGGCACGACCGCGATCGCGATCGACATCTCTCAGCGTCTTCTGGATGCCCTCCCCGAGTACCTCGCGCTCGTAGCCGGGTTCGCGTTCCTGCTGCTCATGGTGGTGTTCCGATCCCTGCTCATTCCCCTCAAGGCGACGCTCTCCTTCCTCCTCAGCCTGGGGGCTGCCCTGGGTGCGACCGTCGCGGTCTTCCAGTGGGGGTGGCTCGGCTCGCTGTTCCACGTCGACCCCGCGGCTCCGCTTCTCAGCTTCCTGCCGATCCTCGTCGTCGGGGTTCTGTTCGGCCTCTCGATGGACTACGAGATGTTTCTCGTCTCGGGCATGCGCGAACAACGAAGCCACGGTGCCTCTTCGCGTGCCGCCGTGTCGGGAGGCTTCACCAGCGGCGCCAAGGTCGTCGCGGCGGCAGCACTCATCATGATCGGCGTCTTCGGAAACGGTGCGATCGCCGGCCGAGGCACCATCCAACCGATGGCCTTCGCCCTCGCGGTCGGAGTGCTCGTCGACGCCTTCGTCGTCCGGATGACCCTGGTCCCAGCGGTCATGCGCCTCTTCGGCGACGCGGCCTGGTGGTTGCCCCGTTGGCTGGATCGCATCCTGCCCGACGCCGACATCGAAGGCGCGTCCCTGGCGCCCTCGGAACCCGCACCCTCCCACCTCACAGCGGTCCCCGAGCTCACCACGTGAGTCGACGCGCGCGGGGCCGTTTGTTCAGCCCGCCC
This sequence comes from Subtercola sp. RTI3, assembly GCF_035018625.1. Classification (NCBI taxonomy): domain Bacteria; kingdom Bacillati; phylum Actinomycetota; class Actinomycetes; order Micrococcales; family Microbacteriaceae; genus Subtercola; species Subtercola sp. RTI3. The sequence continues at coordinate 11,050 of NZ_JASJXO010000030.1, forward strand.
TCCTGCTTAGACGCGGATCCGCGCGGCTCGACCCACGGCCCACCATCCCCGACGACCACGAAACCCGAAGGTGTTCCCATGTCCCTGATTCAGCACGTATCAGCCGGCGTCACAGTCGCTGCCGTGATTTCCGCCGCCGCCGCACTGACGACTCTCGAACTCGCACCCACGGGACTATCATCCCTCCGAGCCGCAACCAGTCAGTACGCTCTGACCGCGTACACCTGGGGCTTCCAATGGTTCGAGGTGTCCCTTGCCATAGCAGCCACGGCACTAGCGATCAGCGTCGCTTCACGCTTCCCACGCCACCGAAACGGGCTGGTCGTCTCCTTGGTCTTGGTGGCATTGGGGCGTTCGGTCGTCGGATGGATCAACATGGACGCACCAGGATCTCCGGCCACCGCCCGGGGAGATGTTCACTGGACGCTCGGAATCATCTCCTTCATCGCAACAGTTTTCGCCATGTTCTTCGCTCAGCGAACGTTTCGGGATAGCCGCCACGACAGTCTTCTCAGTCGGTGGTCGGCACTCATGGGTGCAACGACCGCTGCGGCAATCGTTCTGCTCTTCGCAGCCTCTCAGCTCAATGGCCTCTCAATCCTCTTCGGCCTCTTCGAACGGGCGTACTACATCTCGACCATGATCTGGATCGCCACGATCGCCGTCAACCAATACATCGCCCCGGCCGGACGGAGGTGATTCAGACGTGTGACTTCCTGCCCGAGGCGCGGGTGCTACCCGTGGATCGCGACGACCAACCCGAGCATTCGTTCTCCGATGAACGACACTGCGGCGAGAACGAGGAGGCTACCTCCTGCAACCGCGTGACCTGGATACTCAGCCTTGATCCTACGGCTGCGATTGACGTGTCGCAGGATCAGATTCCCCGCAAGAAGCGCAGCCGCCACATTCGTCACGATGGAGATGACACCGGTGAGGATGAAGGCGATCAATCCGGGCGGGGGCACTATCATCACAGGCAGAAAAAGGTCGCCGACGGAGATCACCCATCCCACGCCGATCAGGATCAGTGCCGTTTTGGCGAGCTGAGCGTCCCGACGCTTCGACAGAAAACGTCCGCTGACATGCACCACCTCGATTCCCGCGCCGGAGACCACCACCCATCTGAGGAGTTGAATCATGCGTCCACCTTTCGTCCTTTTCGGCCGACGCGATCTGGTCGCGCCTCTGACGATCTACGCACCGACACTAACCCAAAAATACCAGTACGGTTGTTTTGGTCTACGATGATGCCATGGGTGAAGCTAAGACGAGGCGTGGCCCCTACAGGAAGGGTCTGGCCCAGAGGAAACAGGTTCTCGATGTCGCCATGGACCTGTTCGCTCGCGAAGGCGAAGCCGGTACGACCCTGAGTGCGATCGCCGCCGCCGCGGGCATGACGCGGGAGGGACTTCGGCATTACTTCTCGTCCCGAGACGACGTCCTCCTGGCCATCGTCGAGTCCGTAGATGAGGACGCGAGGGCTAGGCAACCCGATCAGACGCTCGGGTTGTTCGAGCAAATCATCGATTCCGCTCGACGGAACGCCGCCGTGCCTGGGCTTTCGGCACTCTTTGCCACGCTCGCAGCGCGCGCAGTCATCGAGCGAGACTCGGCCATAGCCCACAGCATGAATGGACGGCTCGACCAATTGAGACGCGACGTGACGGACGGCGTTCGAACAGCACAAGACGCAGGAGCAATCCGCACCGACATCGCCCCCGAAGTTGCCGCTTCCCTCATCCTCGCCGTCTCGGACGGCCTGACCATCCAAGCGGCGCTTCCCAACGCAGTAGATGTTCTGGGCGGTATGCGCGTCCTGGAAACCCTTCTGAAGACCAGACCCATAGCGATGTCGAAACCCGGATCGCCGCTCAGCGAACCCCCGTCAACGACGAGACAAACTCAGCTCTAGTTCGAACTTGGAAAAAACCCAGCCCGTCCCGTCGGAGTTCGGTCTCTGCAAAAAACGATAATTGTCACCGCTGGAAGGAAGTATTACCTCATGAAAACTGTCGCTATCCCCCCGCTGTTGTGTTCACCGCTCGCCTACGCTCCGGTCCTGACCGCGTTATGGGCACGCGGGCAGGTGACCTTTGCCGACACCAGACGAGACGACACTATTGCCAATATGGCCGCCAGAATCCTTCGGGAAAACGAGGGAGAATTTGCCGTCCTCGGAACAAGCATGGGCGGTTACGTCGCGCTCGAGGTGATCAGGCAAGCGCCCGAACGCGTCAGTGCCCTCGCGCTCGTGAGCACGTCCTCCCGGGCTGACACAGACGATCAATCTCAAGCGCGGGCGAGGCAGACGGCCCTCGTCGACGCGGGCCACTTCGCCGACCTCATCGACGCGGCCTTTAGAGGCGTTGTAGCGCCTGAGAATCACAACGACGAGGGGTTGCTTCGCACCTGGCGAGCTATGACGACGCCGGTGGGGGCCGAAGCATTCCTTCGCCAACAACAAGCTGTCACGCAACGATCCGACTTGCACTCACTGCTGGCCACGATCACGTGCCCCACCACAATTATCCATGGAGCCCAAGACCAACTCATCCCAATCAGCACTGCCGAAGAGACTGCGGCAGCGCTCCCGAAGGCGCGTTTCACAATCATCGAAGGCGCAGGGCACTTGCTCTTCCACGAACAACCCGATGCCGCCTCGGCCGCCCTCGACGCATGGCTGGACTCGGCCGCCTAAACGGCCCGGTACTCCTGAAGCTGTCCCAGACCGACAAGTAGGGTTGGTCGGGTGTCGTTCCCCGAGCCGGATGTGGATGTTGTTGGCGATTGGAGGCTCGTCGATGCGGACTTGAGCCTGCTGGGGAATAAGTCAGGGGCGACCCGATTGGGTTTCGCGTTGACGCTTAAGTTTTTCGAGCACACCGCTCGATTCCCGGACTCCGCCGAAGACTTCTCGTCCGCTGTCGTAGCCTACATTGCGAAGCAGGTCGGCATCGACGTGATGCTTCTGCGTTCTTATGAGTGGTCGGGGCGGTCGGCGACAAGGCATCGGGCTCAGATTCGTGCGGCGTTCGGTTTTCGCGAATTTACGCGGGCTGACGAGGATCGATTGGCTGGGTGGTTGGCTTCGGAGGTGTTCCCGTTTGAGTATCGTGAGGCGGCCGTCCGGGCGGCTCTGCTCGACCGCGTGCGATCCGAACGGATTGAACTGTCGGGACGGGTGTCGCGCCTTCTTGGGGCAGCCAGGTCGGCTTTTGAGTCGTCATTTTGCGCGTCCGTCTGGGAGAGGCTCGGTGAGGACGCGCGTGGCCGGCTTGAAGCGTTGATCGGCGATGGAACTGCTGGTGGGGCGTTGGCGCAGCTGCGCGCGGATCCGGGGCCTGTCGGGTTGGAGACCCTGCTTGATGAAGTGGACAAGCTGAGATCGGTTCAAGAGCTAGCGCTTCCGGATGGCTTGTTCCAGGGGGTTTCGGAGAAGGTCATTGAGCTTTGGCGGGCACGAGCGGCGCGGTCGTACCCATCGGACCTGTGGTCCTCACCACCGCCGGTGCGGGTCACGTTGTTGGCGGCGTTGTGTCATCAGCGGATGGCGGAGATCACGGACGGACTGGTGGATGTACTGCTGGCGCTGGTCTTGAAGGTCAACACGCGAGCCGAGCGACGAGTGGAGCGGGAGTTGACCGATGATCTGCGTCGGGTGCGGGGGAAGGAAACGATCCTGTTCAAGGTGGCGGAAGCAGTGCTGGAAGCACCGGATTCCATAGTCCGTCAGACCGTGTTCCCGATTGTCGGGGAGGCGACCCTGCGGGATTTGGTTCGGGAAGCGAAGGCGAACGAGTCCATTTTCCAGGCTCGCGTTCGTACCGTGCTGCGCGGGTCGCATTCGAATTATTACCGGAGGATGTTGCCGGCGTTGTTGTCAGCGGTGCGGTTTCGGTGCAATAACAGCGCGTACCAGCCCGTGCTCAAGGCACTTGATCTGCTGGCTTCTTACGCGACCGCCAGCGGGACCGTCCGGTCTTATGCGGAAACGGAGGAAGTTCCCATCTTCCCAAAGCCTCGCGATCGCACCATACTATGGTGCTTTGGAATGCGCGTGAGGCGCTCAGCGAGGAACTGTCGGGTCGTCTCGTCCGCATCACAGCCCGAACCGGACCCCGCAGGCGATGGTGCGAAAGATCGGGCATCTGCGGTGGAAGCAACGCCTCGGCCCAGTTGGCATCGGCGGGCACCTCGGCGTCCCGGCGTCGACGGTGCACGCCGTTCTGGTGCGCTGCCGTCTGAACCGGCTCAGCTACATCAACAAATGAATATTCGCGTTTCTGGGAGCCACGGTTATTGCCGTTGAGAGCCACTTCCCGATAGTCGGTGTCGGTGTCGGTGTCGGTGTCATTACCGTGGGGGTGGCGGAATATTGTCGTTCGGAGCCGGCTGGTTAGGCTCCTTCGGCCGTGCGTATGTGGCGTGCGGCAGAAGGAGTAGTCACCAATGGTACGTAGGATCAAAACGAAGCTGGTGCTCGAGCTTCGGGCACAGGGGCTGACAGGGCGGATGATCGCTCAGGCGCAGGGTGTTTCCCGGAACAGTGCCGCGGCGGTCTTCGCCGCTGCGGATCGGGCCGGGATCGTCTGGGATGGTATCGCTGGCAAGACTGATGCTGAGGTGTACGCGTTGGTGTTCCCGGGTCGCGGGGAGCACGAGAGCGTGTTCGTGCAGCCTGACTGGGAGGGGCTTCATAGGGAGCTCGCTCGTGCGGGGGTGACGCTGAAGCTACACGGCGAGTATGTCGACGGATGCTCTGCGTCAGGCGGGCCGGCGATGAGTTACGACCGGTTCTGTAAGACGTACGCGGCACACGCCATGGTCAGCGGGGCGGCGTCCCGGGTTGGTCATAAGGCTGGGCAGACGATCGAGGTCGACTGGTCGGGGCCCACGATGCAGCTCGCCGATCCGGCAACGGGCGAGGTATCGAAGGTTTTCTTGTTCGTCGCATGTCAGCCATTTTCGAGGTATGCGTTCGTGGAGCCGACCACGGATATGAGGCAAAATACGTGGCTGCTGGCGCACGTGGGGATGTTTGAGTGGTTCGGCGGGACAGCACCCAGGGTCGTGCCCGACAATTTGAAGACCGGTGTGATCAAGCATCCCCGCGAGGGCGAGGTGGTGCTGAACGACGCGTACAGGGAACTCGCTGCGCACTATTCCGCGGCTGTGCTGCCCGGCGGGTGCGCCGGCCGAAGGACAAGGCGAGCGTAGAGAACACGGTCTCTCATGTCGCTACCTGGGTGATCGCGGGCCTGCGTGATCAGAGCTTCACCTCGCTTGCTGTGCTGCGGGCCGCGGTACGGGAGCGGATGGATGCGTATAATCGGGAGCCGTTCCAGAAACGGGCTGGCTCAAGGCTCAGCGTGTTCGAGACGGAGGAGAAACCTTTGCTTCGACCGCTGCCCGCAGTGCCGTACGAGATCAGCCGGTGGGTGACCGGGCGTCGGGTGCAGAAGAACGGCCATGTGGTGTGGGAGAAGAACTTCTATTCCGTCCCGTACGCGCTTATCGGGCAGGCTGTCGATCTGCGTGTCACGGCGCAGCTGGTCGAGGTGTACCGGAATCATGAACGCCTCACGAGCCATCTGCTGCTCGGTGAGCACGTCGTGAACGAGTACCGCACGAACGACTCCGATCAGCCGCAAGGTGAGAAGTATCGGGAATGGGATAATCAAAGGATCCGGACGTGGGCGGAACGCGTCGGCCCGCACATGGTGACCGTGGTGGGCCGGATCTTCGAGTCGGTAGCTGTCGAGGAGCAAGGCTTCAACGCAGCCCTCGCCGTGCTCAGGCTGACCCGCCGATATTCCAGCGAACGAGTTGAGCACGCCTGCCAGATCGCGCTGGAAAGTCGTGTCCGATCGCCGCGCTACGCACACCTGCAACCGATCCTAGAAACTGGGCAAGATCGAGCAGGAACGCGTCGGCGACCGCGTTTCGAAGACGCCAGCCCGGAGCCGGAGCCGGACGGGTATGTGCGCGGTGCCGACTACTACGCAGGCGGGAGTGCCCGATGAGCCGGATCGATATCGAGACGAAACGTAAACTCCGAGAGATGGGCGTCGCGACACTGTTGGACGCGTTCGAAGCCCAAGACGACACGCTGACCCTCGGGTTGGCGTTTGAGGAGAAGATCAAGATCGCCGTCGATGACGCCCACTCCGCGTTCACTCAGTCCAAGGTCGAGGGGCTGATCCGGCGGGCGAACCTGCGCTATCCGAACGCTGACCTGAGACGGTTGGATCTGATCGAGGAACGCGGCCTTGACCGGAGTGTGATCGCGGGACTTGGCAGCTGCTCGTTCATCGAGAGGCAGCAGAACGTCGTGTTCCAGGGATTCACCGGGTCCGGGAAATCGTACCTCGGGTGCGCACTAGCGAAAGCGGCGTGCCTGCACCGGGTCCGGGCGCACTACATTCGGATGCCAGAGCTTGAAGAGGCCTGGCAGCTGGCCCGCGACAAACCCTCTGGGCAGACGAAGTTTCTAAACAAATACGCATCGTTCACGCTCCTCGTGATCGATGAATGGCTCCTCGACGAACCTGACGAGAGCACCCGGAGCATGCTGCTGGAACTGCTCGAGCGACGCTACGACGAAACCTCGACCGTGTTCTGTACCCAGTACGCGCAGAAGGACTGGCACCAGCGCCTCGGCTCCGGAGTCCACGCCGACGCGATCATGGACCGCATCGTGCACCACACGTTATGGGTCGAGACCGGCGACTACAACATGCGAGCACACGCCGCGAAACGCGCCGCCTAACCGCAACGAGAGCCAGCGGGGCTCCCAAGCACGCGATTCGCTGGCTCTCATCGGCAATACCAGTGGCTCCGAACAGCAATATCGGGTGGCTCCCACCCACGCAAATACTCAGACAAACGCACCGGTGAGGTCGTTCGCCGGTACGAGCACGACACCCCGGGTGCGATGATCCATGTCGACGTCACGAAGTTCGGCAATATTCCCGATGGTGGCGGGCACCGTTAGGTCGGCCGACAACAAGGCAACCGGAACCGCGCAGCGACCAATGGGCTCCCGCGGAACAAACACCGCAACCCGCTGCCAGGGAAAGCGTTTGTGCACACCGTGATCGATGATCACTCCTGGGTCGCGTACGCCGAGATCCACGCTGACGAAACCGCCCTCACAGCTGTTGGGGTGCTACAACGCGCGGTGCCTTGGTTCGCGGCCCGCAGCGTCACCGTGCAGCGGGTGCTTTCCGACAACGGGTCCGCATACAAATCACATCTCTGGCGCGATACCTGCGCCGAGCTTGGGATAATCCCGAAGAAAACCCGGCCGTACCGGCCGCAGACGAACGGGAAGATCGAACGCTTCCACCGCGCCCTCGTCGACGGGCGGGCATACAAAAGGTTCCATCCCACCGAAACCGCGCGCCGAAACGCCCTCCCAGCATGGCTCCACGAAAGCAATCACCACAGACCACACACCGCCATCGGAAGCCACCCACCCATCACCCGGTTGACCAACCTCCCTGGGCAGTACATCTAGCACAGCAGTGCTTTGCGGCCCAGGACTCTCATTTCGAGGGGTTCGGTGTGAAAGTGTGCCCGAGCGCGGTCGACAGGGCCACGAACATCCGAGTGGCCGGAGACGAGCACACTGCCGTTCGCGGATCGTCGGTCAACACGGCTGACAACTCACAATCGCCAGAAGGAATGTCGCTGTTCGTCTGCACCACAACTGTCGTATCGGTACTGGTGTCGGAGAAGAGGCTGGTGTTGTACCCGGGGAGCTCACCAGTGTGCCCGACCCACCCACCGATACAACCCAAGGCAATGCCATATCCTGCCGCACCGGGGAACGACATCAAGCGTTCAGTCTGGCTCGCCGTGTCGAGCAGACCCTGGCCGGTGGCAAGGGCCCTCCCGTAAGTGAGCAGATCGGGCATGTTCGAGATCATCTCGCCCGCCGTGAAGCCCCAGGCCGGGTTCCAATTGGTCGCATTGCTCGGGGCTGACGGTGTCGCGAAATCACCTTGCACCGTGAAGCCCTGGGCATACGGTTCGGGTATGGCCGTCTGGTCGCCCGGCCACGATGTACTCGTGAGACCAAGCGGTTTCAGAATGCGTTGCGCAAAGACGTCTGAGATCGATTCCCCTGTGACTTTTTCAATCACCAACCCCAGAAGAACGGTGTTGGTGTTCGAGTAGTTGAATTGCTCACCCGGCGCGAAGATCGGGGACTTCTCAACCCCCGCGGCCACCAACTCCGTCGGCGTGAAGATGGTCTCCGGTTTGGCGAAGTACACATCGGTGAACGAGGAATTCATCGTGTAGCTTGCTATGCCGCTGGTCATCGAGGCGAGCTGGCGCAGGGTGATCTGCTCGCCATTCGGAATGCCGGGGATGTACCTGCTGATCGTGTCGTCGAGCGAAAGCTTCTTATCTTCAGCCAGTTGCATCAGAAGCGTGCCGGTGAACGTCTTCGTCACCGAGCCGATCCGCGTATGCATGCCCACTTCCATCGGCGCGCCTGTCGAAGGATCGGCCACTCCATACGCCGCCATCCAGGTGCCCTGCGGCGTACGCACCCCGACGATTGCCCCCGGTGATGCTGCTTCAGTGAACGACGACCTGGCCGCTGAGTCCAGCGAATCCGTGAGGGCGGTGGGCAACACGGCAGTGGTCATCTGGGACGTGGGTTGGCGACTGATAACACCGGCGACATCGGAAACGCAGGTCGAATCGACGGCGGCCGCCGGAGACGATGTGACAGTCTGAGCAGATCCTCCTTGCGCACACGCACTGAGGGCGAGCCCCAGCGCCACGACAAGCGAGGCAACAGCCGAGCCTGAGAATCGTTTATGACCGGTCGATCGCTTCATTGCGGCACCCTCTCATGCGATTCATGCTGCAGCACGCGCTTTGCTGCACCGATATCTCGGAGTCTATCCCGGATGCTGCGTCGAGGTCGAAGTCGAGGTCGTTGAGTGTCGCACCGGTGGGGAGGTTCGCGAACCGGAACCGGCCGGTCAGGCGGCGGGCATCGGTCGCGGTGACTTCGATGGCGAGGAGGTGCTCCAGGGCCTGAGTCAGAGACCAGCCCTCGGCTTGGGCCTGGTCCAGTATCCCTGGCAGCGCGTCGGCGGCGTCTGCGAGTTTCAGGTCGGTCAGGTGGCCGCGGAGCTGTTGATACACGCTCGCCGGCGTCACTGCTGTCGTGGTGGTGGTCATTGGAGGGTGTTCCTGTTCTTCGCGGCCTGTTCATACGCGGCGAGGCTGATCACGGTCGTGGGTTCGGTGGTGCCGGTGAGCGCTGCTGCCTCGTGACGGGCAGCGGCGCCTGGCGGGATGCGTTCCTTCTTCCGGTACGGCCGCCCGGGAGGTGCCGAGGTTAACGCGATCCGCTCGAGTGCGGTGATGTGGCCGCTGTCACGGATCGTGACTCCGAGCCCGAGCCCGGGTTCGGCTGTCTGGTGCCGTGCCAGGACGACACCCGATACGGTCGCGATATCGATCGTGTTCACGCCGAGCCGCTGATGAACGATGACTTTCGTGGCGGCGAGCTCCGGGGGTACCGAGTAGCGGTTCCCGCGCCAGTCGATCAGGGCCTGCCGTGTCGCGGTGCGTTCCTCGGTCACGACGACCGGGAACACGCTAGGCGGTAACGGTCGGAGCCGTTCCGCAGCGAACATGACCGCGGCTGTCGTCGAACCGTCGCGGCCTTCACGGCGGCGGGCGTCTTGGCTTCGGGCGAATGTCATCAATCGTGTTTGTGCTTGCTCGGCGATGAGGTCTTCGGGCAGGTTTTGCCACCACCGCTGTGCTGTGGTGTGGTTGTTCTTCTCCACCACGCCTTTACGGTTCCCCGACCTTGGCCGGCACGCGACAACGGTCACCGCGTGATGCTTTGAAAACGCGGGTGTCAGATCGCTGGTGCCGGCCTTCGACACCGTCGCCATCCGATCGAACCGCCACGACGTGTTGACACCGCCGAGGAGGCTGAGCAGCACGGTCATCGCGGCAAGCAAGTGCGGAAGGTCCATCGATGGGGCGATCGCTGCCCGCCACACCCCGGAGTGAGCCAACGACCCCACGAGCACGTACGCGCGTTTCGTCGGAAACGCCCACCCCGCTGGAGAGTCGGGCAGCTCGACCCAGTCGAACTGGGTCTCCTCACCGGGCGGGTGCTCGATGATCGCATTCGGTCGTTTCGTGACATGCGCGCACGCCGTGCACGCCGGCCGTAATCCCCGGTCCCGAACCTAACGAGTCAGAGTTTGGTACGACCCGGTGAAGCCCAACGGATGAAGCTCGTCCAGCAGCGTCGCGGCCCACAAGTGCGGGTCCTCGGCCAGCCTCGCGGTGACATAGACCACGAACACGTCGAACGGGTCCGGGTCGGCGCGTTTCCGAATCCCGGGGCTACGCTGGCCCGACAGATACGCTCGAATCGTTTTACGGTCATGATCGGTACGGCGAGCGATTTCACTGATCGTCATCCCTGGCCGTTTGAGCGCGTGAATATCCACGTCGTCCTCCTCTGAAAGCATAGGAGTAGGACCTTCCTCGTGCTGGTGTGTGGTCGAAGACCATCAGCATCGAGGAATGCCCGCACTTATGAGCGGAAGCGACCCGGGGTGGGGAATTTCAGTGAGCACCGTCAAGTGGTGAGCCAGGTTCGATATTGGGTGAGGAAGTCGCGGTTGTTGACATGTCCTCGTTCGATGACCGAGATGGTCATTGGTGAGCAGTCCAGGGCCGCGGCGACCGTGGTGAGGGTGTGGCCGAGGGCTTGTCTGGTGGGGCTGATCTCTGACACTTTCTGCCGGAACACCGACGAAGACCCGGACCAGCCCACCCGTTCTGCGAGCGTCGATGCTGGCATCCGCGCCGTGGCCGCGAGCAGCACCCGGACCTTCGGTTCGAACGCGTCGAACGTCGACCCGGCAGGTGCCCGCCAATACGTCGGTGGCCTGCCCGCTTCCAGCGCCCGCTCGACCGTGCCTCGGTACGAGCGAGCGTTGACGGGGTCGAGTTTTGATGATGTCGCATTGGCGGTGCGGAAGCTGTTGCTGAGTTCGCCGCGAATGCCGTCGCCGGCCCTGGCGGAGCGGGTGGGGTGGTCGGGTTCGTCGTCGTTGTTCCGGTTAAGGGTCGCAGCGATCCGACCTGAATATCTGCCGCCGGATCCCGCTGACCGGATCGATCATCAGCCCGGTGTGCAGGTGCAATGTGATCTGTGGTTCCCGCACCAGGCGATCCCGCTGGGTCATGATCAGCACGGCATGCCGCCGGTGCTGGTGATGACGTCGACGTTCTCGGGGAACATTCAAGCGTTGATGCTGCCCTCCCGGACAACCCCCGACCTCCTCGGCGGGATGTGGCAGTTGTTGCAGCAGGCCGGCGCGGTGCCGGAGCGGCTGGTCTGGGATAACGAGACCGGTATCGGCCGGCGTAAGCTCACCGAGCCCGCTGCCGCGTTCGCTGGCACGTTGGGGACGAAGATCGTGCTGCTGCCACCGCGGGATCCGGAGTCCAAGGGCATGGTCGAGCGGATGAACCAGTTCTTCCGCTCGAGGTTCATGCCCGGCCGCAGCTTCGCATCGCCAGCGGATTTCAACAACCAGCTCGTTGACTGGCTGCCCGTCGCGAATGCCCGCCACTCGCGCTCACGGCGCGGGAAACCCGCCGAGCTTGTCGGCCGTGATCGGGCCGCGATGCGGGCCTTGTCACCGGTGCCACCGGAGGTGCTATTCCGGAACACGGTCAGGCTGCCTAGGGATTACTACGTGCGGGTTTTCACGAACGATTACTCGGTCAGTCCGGGCATGATCGGTCGGATCGTTGATGTCACTGCTGACCTGCACCAGGTCACTGTCACCCATGACGGCACTGTCATCGCGGTGCATCAGCGGGAGTGGGCCCGCCAGCTGATCGTCACCGATCCGGCCCATGTTGCAGAGGCGGCAGTGCTGCGGCAGGCGTTCAAGCAAGTCCGCGGCTACCGGCCGTTGGGGTGTGCGATCAGCCGGGAGTTGCACCGGAATATGCGCCGGCATGACCGCGGCAAATACGATGCTGTGCTCGCGCACGCCCGCTTCAGAGAGAAAGCCCGCCGCGACCGCGCCGGCCTCATAGGTAAAGACCCAGTGCTACGCGATCTCGTGCAGGAGAAGCTCACTCAGGATTGGAGCCCTGAGCAGATCAGCTTCTGGCTCCGCGAAACTCACCCGCAGAAGAAGTCCTGGCATGTGTGTCATGAAACGATCTACCAGGCCGTGTATTGGCCGCGGAACAGCGGATTGACGCGGAAGTTGACCACGCATCTGCGCACGGGCCGGCCGTTACGGAAGCGACGACGGCGACCCGATGTGCGCGCGCCGCGGTTCATTGCGCCGGCGACGCTGATCGATCACAGGCCGGCTGTCATGGAGGAACGATCCCGGCTGGGCGATTGGGAAGGCGACCTCATCATCGGGTCGAAGACGCGCTCTGCGATCGGCACGCTCGTCGATCGCAAGAGCGGGTATGTCTTACTGCTGCACCTGCCCGACTCGCACTCTGCGCTCGAGCTCAACGCGGCACTTACCGCGACGATGTCGCAGCTGCCTGCGCACTTGCGGCAAACGCTGACCTGGGACCAGGGGTCTGAGATGTCCAGCCACGACAAAATCGCCTCCCTCTTCGGCGACGGAGTATTCTTCGCCCACCCCGGGAAGCCGTGGCAGCGCGGCTCCAACGAGAATATGAACGGGCTGCTTCGGCAATACTTCCGCAAGCACAGCGACCTCAGCGTTCACGGCGCCGACACCCTCAAAGTCATCGCCGCGAAGCTCAACGATCGACCACGAAAACGCCTCAACTGGCAAAGCCCCACCCAGCTCTTCACCGCAGAGCTAGGATCGCAGCAAGAAAAAGGTGTTGCGACGACCGCTTGAATTCACCCGGTGGCTCTTCACGTCGCGGGCGCAACGCTCAAGAACCCGAAACCACACCACTCACGGGGACGTCACCCCACCCAACCCTGACACGTAGGGCGAGCACGACAAAAACAAACTAAACACCACCTGTCTCAGGTGACTTGACAAATACAAGATGTGACAGTGAGTAGCGTCAGGCGGATGGGACGACCAAGGCCGTGTTGTGTTTGCATTCTGATGTCAAGGCCTTCAGATTGGTGGGCCAATGCGATCGGATGAGTAGTGCACAAACACGTTCTTCTTGGTGAGAGCCTTTCTCCCAGTGGTTATTCAACGTCGCCCATCGGAGCCCAGTGATACCGAACATCCTCAGCCACGGCCAGTTTGAAACCGTTTACAACTCTGTCTCGCTCGTGATCGCCTCCATGCTTTTCACCGCACTATTTTTGCTGATCTCGCTCCCGCGCGTGCTACCGCGCTATCGCCAGGCCATCACCGTCGCGATTGTTGTCTGCGGTATCGCCACATATCACTACTTCCGCATATTCAACTCGTTCACATCTGCATTCGTCACCCCCTCCATCGGCGGCACCGGCGACTACACCCAGGCCGCCGGTGCCGGCTTCAACGAGGGCTACCGGTACGTGGACTGGCTGCTGACCGTGCCGTTGCTACTCGTCGAACTCATTGCTGTACTCGCTCTGGCGAGAAAAGTTCAGCGCCGCCTGCTGGTACGCTTAGTACCCGCCGCCGCACTCATGATCGCCCTCGGCTACCCCGGCGAAATCAGCGGCGACAACGGCCTCCGCGGCCTGTTCGGTCTGCTCTCGGCCATACCCTTCGCCTACATCTTGTTCATTCTCTTCACCGAACTGGGCAAATCACTCGAACATCAACCCGCCTCAGTGCGCGGCACTCTCTCACGCCTGAGGTTCTTGCTGCTGCTGAGCTGGGGAGTATACCCGATCGCGTACCTCCTGCCGCTACTGAACCTAAACGGCGCAGACGCCTGGGTCGCCAAACAAGTCGGCTACTCCATAGCAGACATCTTGGCCAAAGCGGTCTACGCACTCATCATCTTCCAGGTCGCGAAAATGAAGTCATACGACGACGACCTAACCTTCGCGAAAATAGAACTCCCCAAAGACGAACTCGCCACCGGCACCTGGACCGACGACGAACTGCGTACCCAAGCAGTCACCTGATTGTTGATTCTGCCCGCTTCGACGCAAGTCGGCTGACTGCGCGAGCGTCGTCGTGCTCGAAGCCGGGCGGGTCGGGTGCGCCTGCGTGAACACCGGGCGTGTACCCACCCGGAGCTTACGCAAAAACCGCCCACCTCATTCGCGAAGAGCGCTACTCAGGCATGGTATTCTCGCGGCGGTCTCCGCCATCGTCGGCCCATGACCGCGACCCGCGTTGAGGAACCGGTCGAAAGAATGTGTTCGATCAAAACTGAGGAGCAGAGCACTACCCTCGCCGGCAGCGCTCTCATTCACGAAGGCCGCGCCCGGTTCATTGGCGGCACCACGCCGGCGCTCGAAAATAAGCGTCAGATCATGGCCGAGCGCGTTGTGGTCAGTGTGGGCGGCCATTCACGGCCATTCACGGCGATTTCCGATCCCCGGTGACGAAATCGCCACCGAACCAGAGGATGTTTCGCACCTCCCATTTCTGCCACGCCGGATGACGATCATCTCGGGCGTCGCCGCGGCTTTCGTAACGCATGGTGTCAGTGTGTAGACCGGAATCGACGAGGCGCGATCTGTTGCCCGGTTGTTGTTCTCCTCCGATAGGGAGAACGTACCAGCTCGACTGCACGACATTGATCTTGGCGTAGTTGAGGCGCCGTTTTTTCGAAATGCCGCCAGCCAGTCCAGGTCTGAGGAGTAACAGGTGGGGGTATCTGCTCGGGTCACGGGTCGTGATCGAGGCTGCCAGAGTCAGTGCGGTGTCCGGCTAGCTGGGCGCGGATGATCGGTGGGTCCTCGTCAAGGGCTAGGGCGTGTCTCTTAACCTCGTCATGTTGGGTTTGAGATGATTTGGTGTGTCGCGAACTAAGTCTTTGTCGGATCCCCAGTGGGCGTTGATCGCGCCGTTAATGCCCAGCCCGACAGGCAAAGGTGGGCGGCCGTTCAATGACCATCGGCTGATGGTCGAGGGCATCATTTACCGATATCGGACGGGAACGCCGTGGCGGGATCTGCCAGAGAGTTTCGGGTCTTGGAAGACGGTCTGGAAGCGACACCGCCGGTTCAGTGGTGATGGCACTTGGGACAAGATTCTCACCAAGTTGTTGACCCATGCCGATGAGGTCGGGCTGATCGAGTGGGAGGTGTCGGTGGACTCGACTGTGAATCGTGCCCATCAGCACGGCACCAACCTCGGTCGGGCCACGGGGGGATCTGTCGAATTACACGAATCTGCTGATCGAGCCTCCTGAGAATGCGGTTGGCCGTTCTCGCGGGGGTTTGACGACAAAGATCCACGCGTTATGCGACGCGAAGATGCGCCCGTTGGTCATGCTGCTCGGCACAGGTCAGGGCGGCGATTCGCCGATGTTCCCCGAGGTGATGGCGAGCTTGCGGGTCCCGCGTCGAGGCAAAGGTGGTCCCCGGACGAAGCCCGATCGGACGATGGCCGACAAGGCGTACGCGTCGAAAGCGAACCGGAAGCTGCTCCGTGATCGCGGCATCGAAGCGGTCATCCCGGAGAAATCGGACCATATCGCCAACCGGAAACGACTCGGCCAGAAAGGCGGCCGGCCACCCACGTTCGACACCGAGGCCTACAAGCGACGCAACGTCATCGAACGCTGTTTCAACACCTTCAAAGACTGGCGCGGCATCGCCACACGCTACGACAAACTCGCCCTCACGTACCGCGGCGGAGTCGTCCTCCGAGCCATCACCATCTGGCTCAAGCTGTTAGGAGACACGCCCTAGGGCGTGTACTTCTGCTGCGGTTACCGTGTTCTTGTTGCCATCGCGGCGGCGCTTTTCTGCGGTCTGAGAGGAACGATAATCGTGTCTAAGAATGGGGATCTCGCCGTTTCTGATGCCGATGGTGCTGCCCTCGCCGGACCGGCGGTTTCAGCACCGCGATCTCGTCGGGTGGGGCGTGTCGTAGTTGGCACCAGTGGTTGGGTCCACGAGAAAATAGCGACAGCGTTGTATCGTCGGGTGGCCCAAGGAGACCAAGAAGCGTTCTCTCACCTGTACGACCGGATCGCACCGATCGTTCTCGGGATGCTGACCGGGAACCGGACCGCACAGCCAGAGGTCGTGATGAGTTCGGCGCTCATGCACTTGTGGAAAACCGCTCCCACTCTCGCCGCACAAAACCTGCGCATGACTCAGAAGCTTGGCATTGCCATCGCCCACGTGACCCGCACCATGCCGGTGCGGCAACTGGGATGCCGCGCGGTTTTCGGTCAGCGGATTTGGTGGTTTCTTCTACGCTGCCAGGGCTGGCTGTTGATAGCCATAGTGGACTTCGTTGGGGCGTCGGTAGCCGAGGGCTGAGTGAACTGTCCCTGATTTCGTGCTGTTTTCTTTCTTTGAAAGGATTCGGATATGCCAAGCAAATACCCTGCCGAGGTTCGGGAGCGTGCGACCCGGATGGTTCTTGATCGGTTGACCGATTACCCATCGACGTGGGCTGCGTGCCAGGACCTCGGTGCCAAGCTCAACGTCGGCGCGGAGACGCTTCGGAAGTGGATCGTTCAGGCGCAAGTCGACGCGGGCACGAAGACCGGTCCGAGCACCGAGGAGCTCGAAGAGATCAACCGGTTGAAGAAAGAGAACCGTGATCTGAAAGAGACGAACGAGATCCTGAAAGCGGCAGCGTCTTTCTTCGCGAGGGAACCAGGCCCTCGCAACCGCGGATAATCGCTTTCATCGAAACGATGAGGACGGACGGCCATGGAGTCGAGTCGATCTGTGACGTCCTGCACCTGCAGGGCGTCCAGGTCGCTCCAAGGTCGTACCGGGCGTGGAAGACACGGCCGGCAGCAGATCGCACGATCAACGACGCGACCGTTGTCGGGAAACTCCGATCGTTGAGGCAGCGTGATGCGAAGGGTCGGCAGAAACCCGAAGTGCTGTACGGGCGGCGGAAGATGACAGCGTGGCTTGCCCGAAACGGGTTCGCGGGCATCTCGAAACACACCGTTGACCGGGTAATGCGCGACGAAGGCATGAATGGTCTCGTGCGCGGGCGGAAGACCCGCACAACGATCCCGGCGAAGAATGGTAAACGCGCCGGCGACCTGCTGAACAGGGAGTTCTTCGCGCCTTACCCGAACCACAGCTGGGTCACGGACTTCACGTATGTCCCGACCTGGGCTGGGTTCGTGTACGTCGCTTTCGCTATCGATTTGTACTCCCGCGCGATCGTCGGCTGGCAGGCCTCGACGATCAAAGACACCCCGTTCGTGGAAGCCTGCCTACGGATGGCGTTATGGCGACGGGATCACACCAGCCGGCCCGTCAACCGCGGAATGATCCACCACTCGGACGCAGGCTCCCAAGGCGGATTCAACTGGTCGTCGCAACACCTTGATCGTGGAGGTGTTCGGCGGTGGCGAAGAAGGACTGGGCTGCGAAGACGAGTGATGTGCCCGTGGGTGCACGTCGGCAGTGGCGTGCGGATCGGGCGTTGCGCCCGCCGATGCGTTCGCCTGGGCGGCCTGAGCCCTCGCGGGCGGTGCAGCGGCAGTTCTGGCGTCTGATCGCGACGGGCATCACTTCAGCTGAGGCGGCGCTGAAGGTGGGCGTGTCCGTGCCGGTCGGTTCCCGCTGGTTTCGCCACGCTGGCGGTATGCCATCGCTCTCACTTGCCGAACCCAGCGGTCGTTACCTCTCTTTCGAGGAGCGTGAAGAGATCGCACTGCTCCGCGCCAAGCAGGTCGGCGTGCGTGAGATCGCGCGCAGGGTCGGCCGCGATCCGGGGACGATCTCTCGGGAACTGCGCCGTAACGCTGCCACGCGTAGCGGGAAGCAGGAGTATCGGGCGTTAGTGGCGCAATGGAAGGCTCAGCAGGCGGCGAAGCGACCGAAGACGGCGAGGCTCGTCGCGAACGACGGGTTGCGTGAGTACGTACAGGATCGCCTCGCTGGGAACGTTCGCCGACCCGACGGCAGCATCGTCGTCGGGCCGGAACCACCGGAGTGGAAGGGGCTGAATAAGCCGCACCGGCAGGACCGGCGGTGGGCGACCGCGTGGAGCCCGGAACAGATCTCACACCGGTTGAAGGTCGATTTCCCGGATGATGAATCCATGCGCATCAGCCACGAAGCGATCTACCAGTCGCTATTCATCCAGGGTCGTGGCGCCCTCAAGCGCGAACTCGTCGCCTGCCTGCGAACGGGTCGCGCGCTCCGGCAGCCGCGGGCTCGAGCACAGAACCGACCCCAGGGTCATGTGACTGCCGATGTCGTGTTCTCCGAACGCCCCGCGGAGGCCGCGGACCGCGCCGTCCCCGGGCACTGGGAAGGCGACCTGATCATTGGCACAGGCAGGTCAGCGATCGGTACGATCGTCGAACGCAAGAGCCGCTCGACCCTGCTGGTGCACCTTCCCCGGCTCGATGGCTGGGGCGAGGATCCCTACGTGAAGAACGGTCCGGCGCTGGGCGGCTACGGTGCCGTCGCGATGAACGCCGCGCTCACCGCGTCGATGACGAAGCTGCCCGAACAGCTCCGCAAGACACTGACCTGGGACCGCGGGAAGGAGCTCTCCGCGCACGCCCAGTTCGCGCTCGAGACGGGAACGAAGGTGTTCTTCGCCGACCCGCACTCGCCCTGGCAGCGGCCGACGAACGAGAACACCAACGGGCTCCTGCGGCAGTACTTCCCGAAGGGCACCGACCTCTCACGATGGTCCGCAGAAGACCTCGAAGCCGTCGCACTTGCCCTGAACAACCGACCCCGAAAAAGCCTCGACTGGAAAACCCCCGCCGAGGTCTTCGACGAACAGCTACAGTTACTCCAACAACCCGGTGTTGCAACGACCAATTGAACTCGTCCAATATGCATCTGAACAGATCACCGACACCGTCGCGCTCGAGGGGCTCGTCGCGTCGATCGGAAGCGTGGGAGATGCCTACGATAACGCCGCCGCAGAGACAGTCATGGGGCTGTACAAGAACGAAGCCGTCGCGAACGGATCACCCTTCCGAACCGGCGCGCTGAAGAACCTCGCCGACGTCCAGGAGATCACCTTCGACTGGGTCAACTGGTACAACAACGACCGCTTACACAGCTACCTCGACTACCAAAGCCCCGAGCACTACGAACAGAAATACTATGCTTCAAACATCGGCGCCCCAACCGGCAACGCCGCCAACAAGACGGCGGCATGAAAACCGGGACGGTTCACTTACTCATATCGTCTAGACGGTTTTTGATCGTCTGCGTCTGATGAAGATCATGGCTGACACGACGATGGCTAGGAGTACGAGGGCGGCGATGCCGATCCAGATCCAGGCGGGTGACCCAGACGCCGAAGTGCTCGTGCCATTGGCAGTGGGCTTCGCAGTGGCTTCATACGCCGTCGCTGGCACGGGGTTGGCATGGGTGTCGTAGACGTACGTGTCTGCCGCAGCGCCGGTGTCGTTGGCGCCGCCTGCGATGAGCACTCCGCCCTGGATGGGTGCGGCGATCATCGCTCCGCGGCCGCTCGGCAGCGACATGAGGGTCGTCCACTCATTGGTCTGGGGGTCGAAGCTGGCTACATCGGAGAGTGCGGAGGTGTCGCTGATTCCTCCGGCGACGAGAATGGTGCCGTCAGCCAGCGGCACCATCGATGAAAGTACGGTGGAGGTCGACTGGATACCAGCCGCGCTCCAGCTGCCCGTTGCGGGATCGTATGTTTCGGCTTCGGGCGCGCTTCCGCTTTCAAGCACCCGGCCATCGGCGAGTTTGATGGCCGACGCGTAGAAGCGGGGGTTCAGCATGCTGCCAGTAGGGCTCCAGGTGCCGGATGCCGGGTGAAAGATCTCCGCCGTCGCCACGGCACCCGATTGACCGAGTCCGCCCGCGACGAGCACCGTGCCGTCAGTCAACGCGGTAGCGGTGGGTGACGCCCGCGCAACGAGCAGTGGCGCGCCCGCCGACCACGTACCGGATGCCGGACTGTAGATGTCGACCGACGAGACGGGTGTCTTGCCGACGAGACCGCCGGCGACGAGCACGGTACCGTCAGGCAGTAGTGTTGCGGTCGAGCCCTGGCGCGCGCTCGAAAGATGGCCGGCATTCGACCATGTTGCTGTCGCCGGGTCGAAAATCTCGGCCGAGGCGATCTCACCGGTGCTGTTGGTTCCACCGGCAACCAGCACCCTGCCGTCGGGCAGCACGGCGGTCGCGGCGTTCGCCCGGGCATCGGTGAGGGGGGTGGTTCCGGTCCAACCGCCGGTTGTGGGGTCGTAGATCTCGGCGCTGCTGAGAACGCTGGATTTACCGTCGGAGCCGCCGGCGGCAAGCACCCGGCCGTCGCGCAGTTTCGCGGTTGCCCCGAACAATCGGGCGGCACCGAGGCTGCCGGCTGTTTGCCAGGCCGGCCCGACAGGTGGAGTGTCGGCGGCCGTCGGAACGGGGGTCGGCTCAGGGAGCGGGTTTGCCGAGATCGCCGTGGCAAGGTGAATCACGGGTTGGGCTGCCGGAAGTGGCGATGAGGTGCGTTCGTTCTGGGTCACGAGACTGGCCAGATGCGCAGGCTGCTGCGGCGTCGCCGCCGCGCTGCTGTAGTCGCTACCGACGGTTCTGCGCACACTGTCGGCCAGGCCGCTCGGTAGCGGGAGGGTGATGGAGTGGCCGGTACCGGGAATGTTGATGCCGATGCCGGAGGCGTTGATCGAGAACCCGATGCCGCTGATCGTCGCGCCGTAGCTGTGGGTCGTTTCCCAGTACCAATCGCACGGCCACGGAACGACTCCCCATTTTGCGCAGACGCTGTGAGGGAGGTAGGCACCGAGCTGAATGGAGGCGCTGAGGTCGGCCATTGCGCTGAATCCACTGGTGCCGACCGTGATGGTCAGTGCGGCGCTTGCGGCAACGGTGATGTTGACGAGCCCGAGATCAAGGGTAGTCGGGCTCAGTGATATAGAACCAGCGAAGGCCATGTTGAATCTGCTCGGCGCAGCGTCGATGAGGAGGGTGGTGTGCCCGATATGAAGGGAACCGAGACTGACCGCGCCCAGCGACACAAGGGAGTGGAACGTTCCGGCATTCGGGTTGATCGCGGCGTCGACATCGATCGGAATGCCGAACACTGCGCCTTGGAACGCGAGGCCGTAGCCGGCCGGGTACACTGCCTGACCGATCGTCGCCCCGGTGGGCGAGATGTACAGTTCGGCGAAGTTCGCTGTCACGAGATCGGCCTTACCGAACAGCGCGAACGGTTTGAGCGCGGGCGAGCTCGATCCGCGAGTACCGATCGACAGGTCCAGCAGCAGGCTCGTCTCCCCGAGGCCCAACGCAACGGTGATGGGCGCACCCTGCTGGTAGCCCACAATGCCGGCGATCGGGCTGGGCAGCTGGCTCACCGTAGCCGCCACGGCGAGCGACGGCAGCGGCAGGCCGGTGAGGGTGATACCGCCCTGCAGGGTGAATCTGTTGATGGTCAGTCCGCTGATGCCGAACGCGTCAGACCAGTTGTTGACGGTCATGAACGCCGTGAGCTGCGTTCCGATACTGATGCCTCCGACCATGGCGACGTCAGAAGGAGTGCTTCCCGATGCGGTCTTGGGCAAGTGCAGGGTCGCTGTGGTGATGAACGCGAAACTCGGCTGCGTCTGAGACAGCATCATCGCCAAAGCCATCGTGTCTTCGCGCAAGTACGTGCCGTCGCTGTTGCTGAAGACGTTGTGCGGCCCGAATTTCAGGTCGACCGTGAGAACGACGGTCGGGTCGGCGAAGTTCAGCGCCGCGGTCGCTGCGACCATGGTTCCAGCGCCGACATTCAGGCCCAGGGTGTGGATAGCGCTGCTGACATTGGCTCCGAGCGAGAAGTCGAGCCCTGCAGTGACGCCGGGTTGCAGGGTCAGCGTGCCGAGCGTCGGGTCACCGGTCTGCACGTCGATGGCGCTGTTGGCGTAGTAGATGTACGCGTTGTGCGCGGAACCGCCCAGTACCGATGACAGGTCGGAGGTTCCGCCGACCGCGAATCCGTCAGCCCCGAAGGTCAACTGGGCGATCAGAGAGAACGCCGCGCCGCTGGGCATGACGATGTTCAGTCGTGACGATGCCTGGGCGGTGAAGGCACCGTCGACCCGAGCGATCAGCACGGTGATGCCGCTCATGGTGACTCTGCCATTCACGCCACTGAAAGCGGATCCAGGAATCTGGGTGGTGAACCCGAAAGACGGGTGTGTCAGGTCGAAGCAGGCGTTGCCGGTCGCGGAGGCGTTGACGGCACCCGCCGACAGCGAGACGCTCGAGGCCGCGACCAACCAGGAGTCGCCGACCGCACTCACCGAGCAGCCAGCCGGTTGACGTGCACCGTTGCCGAGTTCGAAGGTGTTCAGCGCCAGCGTCACGCCTCCCGCTGGGTTCAACGACACCAGCGACGTGTTACCGGGCGTGGGTGCGGCCGCGAAGTCGTAGCTGTAGCCGTCTGCGGTGTGGGTGAGCGCGCCGCTGATCGCAGCGTTCACCGTGACCCCGGTGGCCGGTGACCACTCGTCAATCGTGGTCGAAACCGTCAAAGAATAGGAGGTCATGCTGGCGAACTGCGCTGTGAAGGGCACCGTGGCGGAAGCCACCGCGAGGGTTCCGGATGCCCCGAGCCCCGCAGTACCGACCGACAGCGTCACGCCACTGGCGGTTGCGTCGCCGAGCGCGATCGTGCCGCTGATCGGCGCGCTCAAGTTGGCCGCGAAGACCCCGGCCGCGGTTCTGGAAACGACGCCCGTGAGCGTGGTGGTGCGCCCGAGCAGGCCGAGGTTCGTCACGGTGCCCGTTCCGGTGAAGCTGCCATCTCCCGAGATCGCAACTGCCAGATGAACGGGAGAAACCGTCGCATCCTGCCCCTTCACGGTGCCGTCTGCCGTCAAACCGAACGTCTTGTCGGCGTAACTCACCGATGCGGAATTCAGCACGGTGCCGCCGGGGAGTGTGAGCAGCGGAAACGCGCTCGGGGCGTTCAACGCTGCAGCGAAAGCGAGAGACGTGTCAGAGCCCTTCGGAATCTGTACCGAGAAGGTGACGGTCGAGTTCGAAGGCAGTGCGAAGTGCGCCGACTTCAGCACAGTGGCGGTTCCGCTCGGCAGCACCATCGACCCGAACACCGACAGTCCGGCGGGCAGATCGACGACGCCGGCAAGACCGATGCTCGGCACGCCGGTGAGCCAACCGGTCGTCGCCGCCGATGCATAAGCCAGGTAGCTGTTGGTAGAGGGCAGGCCCAGCGAGGTGGCGTCGAACTGCCCGCCGATCACCAGAATGCTGTCGCTGACGTTAATCGTGACTACTGCCGTGCCCGACTTCGACCCGACTGCGACCTTCGCGGTGGCGGTGCCGAAGACCGCGGTCGTTCCGCCACCGGCGTGCCAGGCATCCAGTGACAACAGACTGAGATCGACACCGTTGATCGAGGTGCCGGTCGACGTCGCTTCGACGTGCCAGCCATGGTCGGCCAACGACAGGCAACCTGAGGCGGGCACGGTCAGACCGCCGACGGTGAGACTGCCTGAGATCGCTGCAATGGCGCCGACGGTGTAGGGGCATCGCGAGTCGATCTTCTTCGGGTCGCCGCCCACCGAGATCGTGTTGATGGTGACGGTCACCCCGCCCTGGGCCGCCCACGTAACCAATGAATGACCTGCAGCACCCGCGGCCGAGACCGCGAACGTGGTGGCGCCGCCAGCTCGCGCCAGCGTGCCATGCAGCACGGGCGTGATCGTCAGCCCGTCAGCGGGGCTCCACGCCGGCGGCGGGCTCGAGCTGTCCAGTGCCAGCGAGTACGAATCCGTCGACACGAACGAACCGGTGACCGCCACATCGACTGCTGATGAGGTGCCTGCGGCGATGCTTGCCGTTCCGGCGAGAGCGAACGCGGGAGTCGTGCCGGTCATGCCTGTGACGGTCACGATCGCGCCCGGCTTGATCGACAGGCTCGCGGTAGGCGTTGCGCCGGCCGTCATAGTCGCCGCCAGGGTGGCCGTCGTGGTACCCGCCGCAGAGCGGTCGACGGTGCCGGTGAAGATGACCGCGGTACCGAGCATTCTGACCGCCGAAGTGGTGAGTGCACCGTGGGCGCTGCCGTCTCTGCCGACGGTCGCGACCAGCGTCGCGCCCGGCGCGGAACCGGCGGCCGTCACCGCCGCCACGACAGTGTACGCCGGGGTCTGGTCGGCGGCGTCACACGGCGTCGGGGTTCCCACGGCCGAACCGGGGCACACCGTACCGAAGTCCACCCGCAACGAGGCGTGGCCCGAGACTCCCGGAATGGAGACCAGCGGCAGATCGGCGTGCGCACCCGACGCCAAGGCAAGCGATCCTGACGTCGGTGCCGTGACACCGCCGGTTGCCGTAAGCGGAAAACAGATCGCCTGCGTCACCGAGAGAGCCCCCGACCTCCAGGCCGAAGGCAAGGCCAGCGAGCCCGTCTCGAGGCAGAGACCCGAAGCCTGATTGACAGAGATCGTCATAGCCGTGGCCGTGACCGAGGCGTTGAACAGCGAGACATCTGCTTTCGCCGACAGAGTTCCGGCTCGGTCGCAGACACCGAGACCACCGGGAATCGTGATACTGATGCTGCCGAGACCGCCGGTGTCGACGGTGAACGAGTGCGATCCGGCGAGCTGGGCTGCCGTCCACAGATCACCGAAACCAGTCGAGCACGGCCCGGAGGAGGGCAGCTGGTACTGAGTCGACGCCGAGGGGGTACCACCCGCGATGAAGTCTGTACTGGTGCCGATGAAGGCCGCGCTCAGGGTGCTGATCGCACCGGCTGCGGGCAACGGAATGGCGCAGCTTGCAAGCGCACCGGCGTCGAGGGCGACCGTGTGGCAGCTGCTCGCGTTGTCGGTGAACTTCACAGAGCCGACCGGTACGCGCGACAGCGCTGTGCCACCATCGACTGCCGCCCGCACCGAGATGACCAGCTGGGTAGCACTCTGGGTCGTCGTCAGGCTGACACTGACGGGTACAGCTGTCACGGTAACGCTGGTCGATGTCGCGGCGGTCGAGGTAAGGGTGAAGCTCGTAGCATCCGGAACGAACGAGGCCGTTATCGCGTGGTTGCCCGCGTGAAGCAGACCAGCTGGCAGGATGCACGAGATCGTCGTTGCGCCGGCTGCAACGGCTGACGTGGCGGTGCTGCACAGGGTTGTGGCGCCTTCGATGAAGGTGACGGTTCCGCTCACCGTGGTGGCCGTTACCGTGGGGCTGACGGTCGCGGTCACGGTCGGAGACGTGCCGAATGGCGCGCCAGAGCCAACAACGGTGATGGTGGTGGGCGAGTTGGCCACTCTGGTGGAGTTCTCCGTCGTGCCGACGGCGCCGACGAGCGCGTCGGAATAGCTTGCGGTGAAGCTCGGTGTCGAGCCCGGCACCACTGTGTAAACGCAGACGACGGTGATGGTGCGACTGGATCCATGGGTGGACTCGGTGCGAGAGCACGGCGAAACTGGGGCCGGCGCGAGAGTGATCGGTGACGAGAGAGCATCGGTCGCCGGCACGGAGAGCCTGGTCGTCACGATCATCGGCACACCCGCTGCGGTGGCGCCGCTCGAGTTGCTTGTGGCAGACGTCCACATCGAGCTGCTCAAAGGCTTGACGTTGAGTGTGGAGGCGGGCGCGTTGCCGTCTGAATAGCTGCCAGAGGGGTCGTGGTAGCTCATCAAGTAGGTGTGCGGGCCCGCCGCCGGCGTGACCGCCAACGAGGTCACCCGCGGATTCGCACTCAGATCGATTGTCCCGATCGGTGTTGTACTGCCGAGCCCGTCGTAGAACGTCACGACACCCTGGGAGATGACGGTTGCGCCCGCGCCGGTCACCGTCGGGCTGAGAGCGAAGCTCTGGCCGGCAACAGGGTTGACGACGGCAGCACCTGTGCTGTCGAGAATGCTCAGACTGAGCGTCGGCGCCAGCGCCGTCGTGTCGACCTGGACTGCACTACTGCTGACCGCTGCGTATGAGTTGTTGGCTGGTGAGGTGGCGGTGTAGTCGTGCTGACCTCCGTCCGGAGTGAAGGTGCACGTCGCCGTTGCGGCATCTGCGGGTTGACCGCCCGGGTTCACGAGTGCATCGCACTGCGCGTTCGCACTGCTGCCGCCATCTGCCCTGCCCACGTGAACCGTGCCAGAGGGCGCAACAAGCGCGCCAGCTGGAGGGGTGATCAAGACCGTCGCGGTCGTCGGAGTTCCGAACGTCGAGGTTGTCGGGTTCACCTTCAGCGACACCGATGCGACATAGGCGTCCGCGGTGAAACTGGTCACGCCAGCCGACGGAACAGTCGACTCGTCAGGGGTGAATGACGCGCTGTTTGCACGGGTCACCGACGGGGTCGCCGTGTCGACGATGGGCGTCGGATCGAAATGGGCTGCGACGGTGTAGTGGCCAGGCGGCAACGTGGCCGGGCACTTCAACGTGAACGACGTTCCCGGTGTTGCATAGGGTGTCGCCGGGCCCGCCGGCTGGCACGAGGCAGAGAAACCTGCGGGCGCGGGCGGATCGGTCGTGATCGACAGCTTTCCGTCGACGAATCCATCTGCGTTCGGCGAGACGGTCGCTTCGAACTGGCTTCCCGGTGTGCCGTCGGTGTATGCAGCGGTGGCGATGCTCACCGTGTTCGGGTCGGGGGCAACTGTGATGGTCTGTGTTCTGAAGGAATCGGCGAAACCCGCACTGCCGGAGAAGAAATACGTCAGCGTATGCTCGCCTCCCGTCATCTTCTCTTTGGGCACGATGCAGCTTGCCGACCCGGAGGCAGATACGGGAGAGGAATCGCACACCACGACACGGTCGAGCATTGTCTCCACGGTGCCGTCTTCAGCAGTGACGGTGCCGCCGTCTGAGACCTGAACGGCGAATGTCTGCTGTTTGATCGCGAAAAGAGTGCCATGGGGTACCGGCGTGATCGCCGACGGGCCGCGGAGGTAGGTGAGGAAGACGCTACCGCCAGCGAACGAGTTGACGCAGTTTGCGGGAGTCTCGAAACACGGGTGTGTTGCCGCGGGAAAAGAGGAAGAACTCTTCCCATTGTGCCCGCCGCTGATGTTGCCACTGCTGCCCCCGGGATTTCCGCCCCCGCCGCCGCCGTCGAAGGAGAAGAGCGAGCCTCCCAGTGCGCTTCCTCCGCTTCCGCCGGTAGTCGGATCAGTCCCTGTACTCCCACCATCGGGTGATACCCCGCCCAGACGACTTCCGTCCCAGGAAGCTGCGCCGCCGCCGCCCGCCGCGACCACAATCGGCGTACCCAGAAAGCCGGGCGTGACCTTGTAGGGGAACGTATGAAAATCGATCACTGGATCCGCCCGGTCGGCAGTGATGGCAGTGGCACCGCCACCACCTCCGCTCACATTGCCTCGAGCCATACCTTCGCCGCCTGCGTATCGGGGAATGAGCACCGAGGTGCCATGCGCAGATACGATCATTGTTTTGCCCTCAGGCACAGACGATGTTGGAGCGTATACCCCGCCCCTGATTCCGACGTCGATCGTCAACACGTGGTCGGCGTCGTTCGCGATCGTGCCCTCAAGCCGCTGCCCTGCCCCGCTGAAATAACACGCGGGGTATGACACCGCGGGCTGAGAAGACGGATTGTAGACCGCCTGGCAGTTGATGGGCTGGTATCCCGAGCCGTCCGGCTGAAATCCAGCGGCACCCATGGCGACGAACTGGATTCCCGTCATTCCGTGCACCATGCGGAACGTATATTCTTTGCCGGCTTGCGGCTGGTAACCACAGTCAACCGTGCCGTTCGACGGGAGTACGCCAGAACAGTACTCGGAAAAATTCGGTGACGCCTGCGCGGAGACCAGCAGGGCTCTCTGCACAGGCGTGATCAGAATCAAGGGGGCTGCTGCCGTCACTCGATTCGAGGTCGTCGACGTAGTACCGACCGGGGTGACCGTAGTGACCGGTGACGTCGGTGCAGCATCCATCGACGTCGGCGAACTCGCCGACGCCGAGAACGGGGTGGTCAGCGCCGTGACGAGAGCAACGATGACGAGAAAGGCAGGCAGGCGTAATGCAGCGAAACCGCGCACGAGGGTCCTAGCAGTAAGGGTGGCGTGCGGTGAGGCACTGGGGGCATGCAATGACGCTCAGAGACCACAGAACACACACAACCCCGTGCGTGTCGAACAAACGCGGCTTCTGTCAATCAACCCCAGGGCCGACTTCAGCTTTAGAAGTGATCGAAGACTACCGCACTTTCGCAATCTCGCGAAGCGCCCCTCGTTCAGTTTCGGTCGTCGAAAAGTTCGGAATGGAGGCCGACGAGGTCAACAGCTCCAAGCCTTTCGCAACCTGATTTGAAGCGAATTTCGGCTGGTTCGCCGGTCAGACAAACAACGCAGCGCTAGCCGCTGCTTCGAGGGCGGCGAGGGCGGCCGATCGGTGGCTGTTTCCCTTCGCACGACGGCTTGCATTCACATACATCACCAGCAGAGCGACTGTGACGACGAGGTAGAGAGCCAAGATTCCCGCTATCGGCATAGTGCTTGTCATCTGGTGTTCGGGGCTCAGCGAACGTACCTGCACGGTCACGTCCCCTCGAGTGGTGTGCTTTCGCTTACCGGTCGAGGTCAGTAGTTGAAGCTTAGCCTCAATACCGTTCAGTTAAGTGTTTGAATCGTGATTTCTGGTGCATGGTGGGGTTGTGGCCAATGCGCGTGGTGGAAGCGTTTGGCGGGCCATTTCGAGACCTTGCGCTTGACGACTCGAGGGTTTGATCGCTGTCGCCGCCCGGGGTTCAGCCGTCGGACGAGGGCGAGGATGGCGTGACGCCAGACCGCTTTGGCGTGGTCAGGTCGCGGAGGGGGAAAAATCGCCCTGGGCCACGGAGCGGCGGGCGATGCGGAGTGCGGCGACGAAGGAGACCCGATCAGGGTCGCGGTGAGCGTGCTGTGCAGCCTCGATCATCAGGGTCGCGGTGAGCGTGCTGTGCAGCCTCGATCATCAGGGTTCGGATCGCGTAGTGACAGCAGAGGTGGCCCCAGATTTCCTGCTTGACCAGATCCGGGGACTTGGACCGCATCACCATGCGCGGGCCGCGCTGATGAGTTTTCAACTCGTCGAACACAGACTCGATCTCCCACCGTTCGGAGTACACGGTCGCGAGCTCTTCCGCAGATGCCTCACCCGGATCAAGGATTGTCGTCAGCAACCGGTAGCCATCGGGATTGTCGCGGCCGTCGTCGATCGTGTAGTCCACGACCCGCACGGTCAACGGTGGTGTCGATTGCCGCCCCGGGCCGGAGGTCGGGATGATCGTGGCCAGCCACGAGCCATCCGCGAGGGTCTCCAGGTACCGTGGACGGAGGTTCGTTTTGACCCGCCAGAGCAGGTCAGCGCCCGTCGCTGCCGCCTGTTCCCATAGCCGGAAGCCGTAGAAGCCACTGTCGGCCAAGACCAGCATGCCCGGCTCGAAACGGCCGGCGAGCTCCCGTGAGAGTTCAATTTCCGACGTCGCGCATGGGCCTATCACCGCGTCGAGAATCGCATGCGTTCCGCACTCGGCCAACGCCACCAGGCGCGCCTGCGGGAAGGCAGATTGCTCCCCACGGCTGACTGGCGGGCGGCCAAAGAACTCTGCGTTCACCACGCTGTCGGCCAGATCCAGGACCGTTCCATCGATGGACATCAAACGCCGCCCAGCCAACCACGAACCCGGCGTGTCCGGCCCGGCCAGGGGCCGCGCGACTCGGGCAAACAGAGCCCGCACCGGTTCAAATCCGAGCCGCCGACGCGCCTGAAAAATAGCCGACTTCGACGGCGGCACATAAGCCTCAGACCAGCCAGAAGACCACGAGAGC
Source organism: Subtercola sp. RTI3 (assembly GCF_035018625.1). Taxonomy (NCBI): domain Bacteria; kingdom Bacillati; phylum Actinomycetota; class Actinomycetes; order Micrococcales; family Microbacteriaceae; genus Subtercola; species Subtercola sp. RTI3. Next base: position 40,930 of record NZ_JASJXO010000030.1, read on the forward strand.
CCATCCGTCAACTGAGCAAACACATCCTCATAGGACGCTTCGGCATACAGGCCCATCCCGATCGAGAAATACGCCATCACCCGCGCCGGCAAAGCCCGGTTGCGCTGCTCAGTCCGACCCGCCGCCATGACCACCTCGTCAATAACGTCCCCAGGGAAAACACGCGTCAGCAAGCCGACCGATACCAAATCAGACAACCGACGATCAGAGACCGGCTTCACCCACCCTGTTCGCGCCATACCGACAACGTAACACAGAGAGCCTTAACTGAACGGTACTGAGGCTAAAGTCTCGAGGTCGAAATGCATTTTGAAAGAGAGCAGCGTGACGGGCTTCGACGCAATGGACGCTGTCCACACAACGACGAGCCCCGCCAAGAGGTGGAGAGCCTCCAGCCTTCGTCCCTAATCGTGTGATTTATTCCCTTTCGTGAACTGACACCGCTTTCTTCTTCTTCACAGCGTGCCGCTGCGTCATCGTCAGCTCCGTAGAAACGGGCGTATCCCACATCCACCAAATCACTCCCCAACCAAGCCGAAACGGAGGTTTTCAAATGAGGCAACGAACAGGGCTACGCGAAGGTTTCCACTGAGTCAACGCGACTACTAGATAGTTTGACTGTCGGATAGATATATTATCTGTATGCGAATGGCTGAGTTCAGTACCACCAGCGGTATCCCGGTGGCGACGATCAAGTACTATCTCCGCGAAAAAATGCTGCCTGCGGGCGAGAGCGAGACGGCCAACCAGGCCAGCTACGGGGCCGTTCACTTGGATCGTCTGCGTCTCATCCGCGCGCTCATCGACGCGGGTAGGCTCAGCGTGGCATCCGCCCACAGCGTGCTCGAAGCTATCGACTCGGATGCCTCGCTGCCCGAAGTCTTCAAGGTGGCGCAGCGCTCTGTGTCGGCGCCCATTGAACCGGGCGACCTCGAACCGGCGGACCTCGCTAGCATCAACGTGCTGCTCGAGGGATGGCACGTTTCACCGGAGAACCCCGGGCGTCTCGCTGCAACACGGGTTCTCTCCGCCTTCCGCGGAGTCGGGCAGAAGGATGAGCGGGGCTGGTTCGCCCGCTACGCCGAGGCCGCCCTGCTGATCGCCGCCGCCGACCTCGATGAGGTCGAGTCGCGCCAGGGCCGCGCAGCCAAAGCCGAAACTGTCGCCGTGGGCACGGTGCTCGGCGACGCCCTGATCTCTGGGCTGCGCCGTGCAGCCCAAGAGCACGTCACATCCCAGCGATATTCCTGAAGAAGAAATGACCACCATGACCCGCACGATCGATGCGCACCCCGCCTCCGTCCTCACCCGCTTCGGTGGGCACCGGCCACTGCTCTGGCTCGCCCTCGGCATGCTCGCCCTCACCGTGATCGCCCTCGTCGGTCTGGTGGTGGACCCCCGCATGATCACGGGGATGCCGCTCTGGGAGAAGCCACTCAAGTTCTCGCTCTCAGTACTGATTTACAGCGTCACGCTGTCCTGGCTGCTCGGCCAGCTTCCGCGGCACCGCCGACTCGCCTGGTGGGCCGGCACGGTGGCCGCTGCCTTCCTCGCCGTGGAGATGATCGCCATCTACGGGGCCGCCGTCGCCGGCACGACCAGTCACTTCAACGTCTCGACCCCGTTCTCGACGGCGATCTGGGGCACGATGGCGGTGTCGATCGTGATCGTCTGGGCTGCAACCATCCTCGTGGCCGTGTTGCTGTTCCGCGCCGATCTCGGCGACCCCGCTCGCAGCTTCGCTATCCGGTCCGGCCTCATCATCGCGGTGATCGGCATGGGGCTCGCGTTCTTGATGACGAACCCCACCGCCGCCCAGCTGTCACACTTCCATGGGATTGCTGGTGCCCACACTGTGGGCCTTCCCGACGGCGGCCCCGGTCTGCCGCTGCTCGGTTGGAGCACTGTCGCGGGCGATCTGCGCATCCCGCACTTCGTGGGAATGCACGCGATGCAGGTGATCCCCATCGTCGCGCTGTTGCTCGAACTGGGCTCTCGCCGCGTCTCGGCCCTGCGCGATTCCGGCACCCGGCTCGGCATTCTCATCGTGATCGCGGCGCTCTATCTCGGAGTCATCGCGGTGCTCACCCTTCAGGCGCTCTCCGGCGAGTCGATCGTGCACCCGGATGCCGCCATCGCGACCGTCTCGACCGTGCTATTCCTCACCGCCGTGGCCGCCAGCGCGGTAATCGTGGTGCGCAGAAAACGCCTCACAAGCGGCACAGAGGGCAGCTAGGTAACTACCTCGGACGCTGGTCTGAAGTGTCCGAAACGAAGAACGCCGAACTTATCCCCAATACGGGGTTTGGGTAATGGTAGAACGAAAACGGTCAGATTCAAGCGGTCAACGCACCGGCAATGTGCCGGCATACAGAACGGTGAATGCGCCGACACCTGCCTGTAGACCAAGTCCCGTCTGTCCGATAGCAGCGAAGACGGCGACCGGTGTCGAGATTGCAATGGCTGCTTGCGCTGCGATTGGCCAACGCTCGAACCCTGAACGGATTTTGGCTACTGCTGATGCGCGTTCCACAGGTCCCACGATAGTTTGGTCACGTCCCGCTGAGTGGTGTGCTTTCGCTTTACCGTGCAGGTCAGTGGTTTTAGCTTAGGCGGCGGTCAGCTCG